>NZ_JBDGQQ010000013.1:0-37578 GCF_042218895.1 Salinibacter sp.
GGGACGTCACGATTCCGGAGACTTCCGTCGAGCCGGCAACGGTGACGGCGTGAGTTGAAAGTTAGAAGATTGGAAGGTTGAAGGTGAGAAGGTTGAAGGTGGGAAGGTTGAAGATGGAAAATCAGAAGATTGAACCGCGGTGCGGGGACCTTTGACTTTCTGCACCAACGGCGACCGCTGCGACGAACGCGGTGACACAATACGAAATACGCAATACGGAATACGTAATACCCAGATGCCCAAGCGCACCGACATCGACACCATTCTTCTCATCGGGTCCGGCCCCATCGTGATCGGGCAGGCCTGCGAGTTCGACTACAGCGGGAGCCAGTCGGCCCGGGCCCTCATGGACGAGGGCTACCGCGTGATCCTGGTCAACTCGAACCCGGCCACCATCATGACCGACCCGCTGATGGCCGACGAGGTGTACCTCCGACCGCTTACGCCCTCCTCGATCGCGCAGATTGCCCGCGAGGAAGCGCCCGACGTGGTGCTCCCCACGATGGGCGGGCAGACGGGCCTCAACGTGGCGCAGGACCTGAAGGAGGATGGCTTCTGGGACGAGGAGGGCATCGAGATCATTGGGGTGGACCCCGACACCGTCCAGATTACGGAGGACCGCCAGGAGTTTCGGGACCTGATGGACGAGATCGGGCTCGATCAATCTCGCAGCGACACCGCCAAGAGCCTGCTGGAGGCGAAGGAGATCACGCAGGAGCTCGGCGGCCTGCCGGTCGTGATCCGGCCGTCCTACACGCTCGGCGGCTCGGGGGGCGGCATCGTGTGGGACGCCGAGGACTTCGAGAAGATGGTGACGCGCGGCCTGGAGCTCTCCCCGGCCCACCAGGTCCTCATCGACGAGTGCCTCTTCGGGTGGAAGGAGTACGAGCTGGAGCTGCTCCGCGACCCGAACGACAACGTCATCATCATCGCCTCCATCGAGAACGTGACGCCGATGGGCGTGCACACCGGCGACTCGGTGACCGTCGCCCCGCAGCAGACGCTGACGGACAAGCAGTTCCAGAAGATGCGGGACGCGGCGATTCGGGCGATGAACTCGATCGGCACCTTTGCGGGGGGCTGCAACATTCAGTTTGCCTTCGAGCCGGGGACCGACCGCATGATCGTGATCGAGATCAACCCGCGGGTGAGCCGCTCCTCGGCCCTCGCCTCGAAGGCCACCGGCTACCCCATCGCCAAGGTCGCCTCGAAGCTGGCGGTGGGCTATATGCTCGACGAGCTGCCCAACGAAATCACCGGCGACACGAGCGCCTGCTTCGAGCCCTCGCTCGACTACGTGGTCACCAAGATCCCGCGCTTCAACTTCGACAAGTTCGAGGGGGTCGATGAGGAGCTGACCACGCAAATGAAGGCCGTCGGCGAGGTGATGTCCATCGGCCGCACGTTCAACGAGAGCCTGCAAAAGGCGTGGCAGAGCCTGGAGATCGGCTACGCGGGGCTGGGCGCCGACCGGCCGGACGCCGACCGGGAGACCGTGCGCGAGCGGTTGAAGACACCGCACTGGGACAACCTCCTGCACGTCCGTCACGCGTTCCGCTACGGGGCGAGCGTGGAAGAGGTGCACGACATCACACAGATCGACAAGTGGTTCCTCTACCAGATCCAGGACCTCGTGGCCCTGGAGGAGGCCGTGCGGGAGACGCCGCTTCGCGAGATGGACGACCGCTTCCTCTGGGAAGCCAAGCGCGAGGGCTTCTCCGACGAGCAGATCGCCTACCTCGTCCCCGAGGACGTGTCCGACGAGGAGGTGCGGGCCCACCGCAAAGAGCAGGATGTCACCCCGGCCTACCAGCTCGTGGACACCTGCGCCGGGGAGTTTCCCGCGGAGACGCCCTACTACTACTCCAGCTACGAGACGGTCAACGAGAGCCCGGTCACCGGCCGCGACAAGGTGCTCATCCTCGGCTCCGGCCCCAACCGGATCGGGCAGGGCATCGAGTTCGACTACTGCTGCGTCCACGGCGTAAAGGCGGTGCAGGAGATGGGCTACGAGGCCCTCATGCTCAACTGCAACCCCGAGACGGTGTCCACCGACTTCGACGTGGCGGACAAGCTCTACTTCGAGCCCGTCTTCTGGGAGCGGGTCAAAGACGTGGTCGACCTGGAGCAGCCGGAGGGCGTCATCCTGCAGCTCGGCGGACAGACGGCCATCAAGCTCGGCGAGCGGTTCGAGGAGCACGACATTCCGATTTTCGGCACCCCGTTCGAGGTGATGGACTTCGTCGAGGACCGGGGCAAGTTTACGGAGGTGCTGCGCAAGCTGGAGATTCCGTTTCCGCCCTACGGCGTGGCCCACTCGGTGGAGGAGGCCGTCGAGACCACCGATCGGCTCGGGTATCCCGCGCTCGTCCGCCCCAGCTACGTGCTCGGGGGTGAGGGCATGCGCATCGCCATCAACCGCGAGGAGGTGGCCGAGTACGTCCAGAACGTGCTGGACACCTACCCCGACAACGAAATTCTGCTTGACCGCTTCCTCGAAGACGCCGTCGAGCTCGACGTTGACATCATCTGCGACGGGGAGGAGGTGTGGATCGCGGGCATGATGCAGCACATCGAGCCGGCGGGCGTCCACTCCGGCGATTCGACCGCCGTCCTGCCGCCCTTCAGCCTGTCGGAGGCGGTGAAGGACACGATCCGCCAGTACGTGCGCGACTTGGCGTTCGAGCTGGACGTGCTCGGGCTCATGAACGTGCAGCTCATCGTGAAGGACGAGACCGTCTACGTCATCGAGGCCAACCCGCGCGCCTCCCGCACCGTGCCCTTCATCGCCAAGGCCGCGGACATCCCCATTCCCGCCATCGCCACGAAGGTGATGCTCGGGGAGAGCCTCAAGACCTTCCGCGAGCGGGGCGCCCTGGAGTCGAGCCTGGACGACTACGCGATCAAGGAGCCGGTCTTTTCGTGGGACAAGTTCCCGGAGGTGCCGAAGGAACTGGGGCCGGAGATGAAGTCGACCGGCGAGGCGATCGCCTTCGTCGACTCCCTCTCCGACGAGCACTTTGAGCAGCCCTACGAGATGAAAGACCTGTACCTGTCGCGGTAGAGCACCCTGAACCCTCGGAGGCCCGTCCGCAGCGGAGCCACATTGGGCGTAGTCGAAATGCTGCCTTCACGGGGCCTCCTCCAGCGAGCGGACGACCGAAAGGATCTCCTGCTCCCCCGTCAAATCCTGGAGGCCCTCCCACGCGGAGCGGCTGGATGTTTCCGGCGCTTCGACGGCCACGGTCGGTACCCCGGTCACACCCACGGGCATGAGAGAGGAAGAAGAAAGGGACAGGAGCGTGTCAACGGCAACGTTCGAGTCGCGCAGGATCTGCCGCTGCGCTCGGGGAGAGTCAGCAGCATCGATGACCGCAGCTAGGGCCACGGGAGCGCCGGCCCGCTGCATCGAGTCGACCACGCGGCCCAGGCGGGCGTAGAAGTCCATGCTCCGCGTGCAGAACTGACAGGTGGGGGACACGAACAGGAAAATTCTGCGCTCCGAGGGTCTCCACGTTGAGAGTGCCTCGGAGGAGTCGACGTAAACCGTGGGGGCGGCGGCGCTCGATGCCTCCGGCTCTCCCGACCGCCAGTACGCCCAGGATGCGAGCACGGCTACGGCGATCAGGGCAGCGTGGGCGGCCAGCTCCGCGTATTGAGGGGGACGGTCCATCGTGTATACCTCATTGCTCGGGGTGGTGTACGCGGTAGAGGGCCACTGTTGTATCCCGCGCTATGGCTAGCACGCGTCCGTGCGCATGCATGGCTCTGTCTCCGCGACGGAGGTCGTATGGAAACCGGATCGAGTGCTCGTAGCTCATGTCGTTTGCATCGTAGAGATCAAACGCGATACTGTCGACATCCGGTGTGGGCTTCCGGACCGTGAGCATTCCGTTGTGGAGGGTCGCATCCCGGTTCATGTGAGTGGTCGGGGCGAAGGTGCGTCCATTATCCGTTGTTTGCACTTTCGGCCGCGGATCCCCGTAATCGGGGGTCGGATACGCGGTGCCGGTGGTGTCACTCGGGGAGAACGTCATAACGACGGGGAAATTGAGGGGAACGTAGACAACCTGATTTTGAAGTGCGTGGAGAGTGCCTTCGAATGCAAAGGAATGCAGGTCGCGCATCGTAATTTGTGAGACTGAGAGCTGGCGGCCCGACGACCAGATGGTCATAAAGGGAGATGTTCTACTTCCGGTCAGGGCGTATTTCCTGGAGCCGGCTGCCCACACGAAATTTTTAAGGGGAAGTGACTTATACTTGTTGCTCCGGACGAACTCCCCAGTCTTTTGGCGAAAAAAAGAAGCTTTCCGTTGTCTCCGATCCACGAGGTAAACAAGTGAATCCGGCGTGCGCCCCGAGTCGTAGATGCGGCTCACCTGCCCGGGGCCCTGTCCTTTCCCTCGTCCATACGTGGCGATATATCTCCCGTCTGGAGTGAATGTCTTGAGCGTAGTGTCACCGAAGTCAAAAATGTGGATCGTGCCGTCGTCTAAAATTCTTCTTAGAATCGGGCTGAAGAGCGTATACTCTTCTCCACTCGAAAGTGTGGCAATCTTCTCGACAGTTGGCTCGACCCATGTTCGCTCGATTGAGGGGCTGCCCTGGATGTCGGCGGTCAGGCCGTAGGGATTAGGGGTATTATCAGAAGGGGAACAAGATATTACAATGAACGAGACAAAAGTAAATAATGACAATGTTTTAGCTCTCATATCCGTAATATATGATTAGGAATACATCACAGGATGAATAGGCGAAGGGACGACGGAAAACTTCCAGGCTACCTAATCCTGACGCGCGGCTTGTCTTCATTTGGGAGTGTAAACAATAGAGCCCCGTCCTCTCGGACGGGGCCATGTTTGGTCATTATCCCCCTATGGATATCTCCGGTATTCCTGTGCATGTTTTTGTATACGTCTCCTCTTCGGTGCACGGTAGGTCGTTCGTAAGGCAACATTCTACTTTGGTGCAAGTGCCATCCTTTTTTACCTGGCATATTTCAGAGCAGCTTCGGGCACACGTAATCACGTTGGCACCTGCAGTACTGGTCGGGCTTGCTACTATGGCCATTCCGAACATCGTAAGACAGCCGATAAGCGTGACGGCGAACCGCCTGATTCGGGTTGAGAGCATGGCAATAGGATAGATGCGTTAAAGAAATTGCGTGATTTTGTTCGCTTGCTATTATACGTGCTGAAGAGAATGCATGCATCTCATCTTTGCTCACAAAATTCCTCTCATTCTTCCTCTCGCTCCCGGAACGCTGTCGGCGTACATCCTTCGCGCCGCTTGAACGTCGTGCAGAAGCCGCTGGAGCTCTCATACCCCACCGCAAATGCAATCCAAGTGCCGGATAGGGACGTACGACGGAGGAAGCGCTTGGCGAGTCGAAGGCGATGCTGAATAATCCACTCCTTGATTCTCTGTCCGGTGAAGTACCGAAACCGGCTGTAAATATTGTGATTTCGGATTCCAAGATTGTCAGTCACCTCCTGGGCCTCCAGCCCCATCTCGAAGAGGCGCTCCCGACACGTGCAATAGACGGCCCGCACGTCGGGCGGCCAGTCCGGGTCCGGGTCGCGCACCTTGTCGCGGTAGGCCGACCGCTCGGCGTCGATGATCTCGGGGGGGGCGGCCTTGCGTTTCGTGGTTGGACATGGTGGAAGACCGTCGGTGAGGAGATCTATCGTCAAACCGTTTTTGGCCAACCGCCGCCGGCGACTCACCTCCTGCGAGGAGCAATGCAGCATGCCTTCTCAATTTGCGAACAGCGAAGTCCGTCAATTTTATATTAAGCCACATACTGCGAAGAAAGACTTCTCGAATTTTTTAACATTAAATTCCATAAAATGGAAACCGAGATAAAGTCGACCGGCGAGGCGATCGCGTTCGTCGATTCCCTCTCCGACGAGCACTTTGAGCAGCCGTACGAGATGAAGGACCTGTACCTGTCGCGGTAGCCTCGGGACGAGGGATGGACCGGTCTTCGAGTGCCGGGCGTATTAGGAATTGCGTACGAATGCCCACGCGATGTCCAAAGAACCATGAGCCCGGACGCGAAACAGACTCTGATCGAGAAAATCGAGGGATTGTCCTCCGAACAGCGCAAGCGGGTGGAGGGGTACGTCGATGCACTCTCAGAATCGACGGATTCCGATTTAGGGAGTGAGAGAAAAAAGTCTGCTGTTCAGACTTCTCCCGAAGAAAGCGGAGAAGAAGAGTATCTCGATCTCAGCTTTCGCGGTGCGTTGAAGCATCTGCGGGATCAGTACACGTCCGTTGAGCTCCAGCACAAGATTCAGGAGGAATGGAGGAAGCAAGCCACCAATTCCTAATCGACACCAGCATCTGGTTGGAGCTCCTTCTCGATCAGGAATGGGCTGATGAAGCGGAGACGATGTTAGAGGCAACCCCACTGGCACGACTCCGACTCACTGAGTTCTCCCCCTACTCGATTGGGCTGAGTCTCACACGTCAAGGGCAGGGGGATGACTTTCTGTCCTTTTTGCGGCGAAACTTTACGAGGCGGTCACTGAGACGAATTCGCTTGAGTGGGAAAGAACTGTTGCGCCTGCCCGAGGCGATGAACGAGTATCGCCTCGACTTCGACGACGCCAACCAGTACGTGGCGGCGGCCTCGCGGGAGTTGAAGCTCGTCAGCTTCGACACCGACTTCGACCGCACCGACCTTGATCGCTGGGAGCCGCGGGATGTCCTCGACGCTCGGCGCTGACAGAGGAATGAATGGGGAGGCAATCTCCGGACGATGTTCATGATGGAGGACTGAACTTCTCTGTGCCCCGGAGGTACAGCGGAACGTTACTGGGGAACGGGCGGCGGTTCCCCTCTCCCGAGTCCTCCCTGCTCCACTTTGGCCTCCGCTCGTGATTGCACGCGAAGGATACACGGTGATCGCCGTCGTGGCGGGCCTCGCCCTGGCGCTGGTCCTGGGGGCACTCCAGGTCGACGCGTGGCTCTGGCGAGGACCGATGCTCGCGCTCGCGGTCGGGGGCCTCGCGTTCACGCTCTTCTTCTTCCGGGACCCGGAGCGGACCCCGCCCCCGGACGCCCGGGAGAACGGCCTCTTGGCCCCGGCCGACGGGCGCGTGGTGGAGATCGTCGAAGAAGAGGAGCCCCTCTACCTGAACGGCCCAGCGCGGCGCATCTCCATCTTCCTCTCCCCGCTCGACGTGCACGTGAACCGCGTGCTGGCCCGCGGCGTCATCGAATACGCCAAGTACCGCCCTGGCGACTACCTCGTAGCCTGGCACCCCAAGGCCAGTGAGAAGAATGAGCGGTCCGAGTTTGGCCTGCGGCACCCCAGCGGGACGAAAATCATGTTCAAGCAAATTGCAGGGGCGGTGGCGCGTCGCATCGAGTACGACCTCAAAGAAGGAGACACGGTGACGGCCGGTCAGCGCTTCGGCATTGTCAAGTTTGGCTCGCGGATGGACGTGCTCGTGCCCCCGTCCATCGAGCTCGACGTAGAGGAGGGGCAGACCGTTCGGGCCGGCACGACGGTGCTCGGTCGCGTGCCCGAGGCCGAGGGAACGGTCATGACCGACGCCGATGCACAAGCAGCCAGCGGTTCTTCCGAGAGGCTCACCTCTTCTCCGCACTCCTCTGGTTCTTAATCGGACTTCTCTGCGGCCGATGATCGATGTCTTTGGGTCAAAGCGTTCGGGCGGCTCCCCGACGACGGAGGGGCCTCCATCTCGTCCAAAACGCATCCGACGTCGCCTCAGTGCTTATCGGACGGCCCGACGCGAGCAGCGAAGCGAGCGGCCTCCGCCCCGCGTGGCAGTGCCGTCCTTTTTTACGCTCATGAACATGCTGTGTGGATTTCTCGCGCTAACCCAGGTGCTCGAGTCGGCGTACGTGATGGCCTGCTGGCTAATCGTCGTGGCCGGCTTCTTCGACCTGCTCGACGGCATCATGGCCCGGCTCACGGACACCGACAGCCCCTTCGGCGTGCAGCTCGACTCGCTGAGCGACATTGTGTCGTTCGGCATCGCGCCCTCGTTTGTCATCTACGGCTACGCGCTGAGCGCTTTCGGGCCGCTCGGCATGATCGTCGCGGCGCTTCCGGCCCTCTGCGGCGGCGTCCGCCTCGCCCGATACAATCTCACCGCCAGCACGTCGGACAAGGAGGGATTTGAAGGACTTCCCATTCCGGGGCAGGCCATCGCAATAGTGGCCCTCATCTTAACCGCCGAAAACTCAACCTGGGGCCAAGTCCTGGCGCTTGAGAGCCTTCACGTGATCCTGCCGGTCGTCATCGTCCTGGCGGGGCTCATGGTGTCGAGCATTCGGTTTGGGGCCATCCCGACCCCGACTCTTCAGTACGTACGGGCCCACCCGAGAAAGACAACAGTCTACCTGCTGGCGGGTGTGCTCATCGTGGGCCTCCGGGAGTTTGGCCTCCTGATTGTGTTGGCCGTCTACCTTTTGCACGGAATCGGTCAGGCCCTCTACCAGCTCGGGGAGGCCCTTACCACCCCGGCTCCCAAGATACAGTCGGATCCTTCCTGACGCCCGCGCCGACGCCACTGAACTTATCGGTGGCCTCTTCGTCTCAACTTTGCTCCCGTCCGCACATGTACAAGGCCACGATCTCGATTACCCTCCGCCCCTCGATCCTTGATCCCGAGGGCAAAACGGTACAACAGGCACTCACCAACCTCGGATACGAGCAAGTGAGACAGGTGCGGATGGGCACGCAGGCCGAGGTATGGATTGAGGCTGAAGACGAAGAGGAGGCCCGCCGGATCGCTGCGGACGCCTGCGAAGAACTCCTGGCGAATCCCGTCACCGAGGACTTCGAGATTCACCTTGCACCGGTTTCTTCCGACGACATTCAGGAAATGCCCACCGAGTAGCGGTCCCGCTTCCCCGCGCGTCGCTACTCCGGAACAGGGGCGCTCTCTCCGCCGAGACACTCATTCGAACCGCTCTGATCTCGTGATGAGCACACACAATCTCCCCTACGCTTTTGGTGCTCCTGCTGAACCGGATGTAAAGCCAGCCCCTCCGGAGGTCGAAGAGCTTGAGGAGGAAGACGTAGGCGGGGATACCGACGACCCCTGGTTCGTCATCCTGTTCAACGATGAGGTGCACACCTTCGAGGAAGTCATCGGGCAGCTGATGAAGGCTACCGGGTGCAGCCGCGGGGAGGCCGAGGACCTCGCCTGGACGGTCCACAACGAAGGCAAGGCCGACGTTTATGAGGGCACCTTCGAGGAATGCTTCGAGGTGCAGAGCGTGCTCAAGGAAATTCAGTTGGTCACGGAGATTCAGGGATAGGGCAAGGGACGCTCAAGTCGGTTCTCCTGTGTGCCCGAACGACTCCACACGGAGACGGAATCAGATTTGACTCCTCCTCGGCCGGGGGGGGACCGGCCAGAGGGGTTCCCGACCGTTCGATAGGGAAATCAGATCAGTAGAACGTGTACCGCAGCTTGACGATGAAAGTGTTGCGGGGAAGGTCCTCGAACGCGTCCGTCAGGCGCCCCGAGATGGATCGACGATAGGGAGAGGCCTGCTGATGCCGGAAGAACGGATCGTCACGGTTGAGTCGCCGGTCCTGCGACCAGACCACGAAGAGCTCCGACCCCGGTCGAAATTCCCAGCGGAGCACCGCGTTGGTCAGAAAGCTGCTCGTGGCAAAGTCGTGTCGCTTCGGGTAGGCCGAAAACGAGGCGAAGGTGTTCGGCGAGGTCAAGATTCGGAAGTCTTGGTAGCGCCCCCGAGCCGCGAAGAGTTGCCCGAAGAATTCGAATGACAGGTTTCGGGTCAGCGCGAGGTTGGAGCGAAGGGTGAAGTTGAGGCGTTCGGTGTCGCGGGCACCGTAGACGGGCACGTGATACCCGTCGTCGAAATCATCGGCCGTCGGGACGTCCGGGAGGATGGCGTTGAGCCGATCGTGGCCGGTCTCTAGCGTGGTGAACGCGTCCGCATCGGGACTGGGAGCGATGGCCCAGCGGCCGCCCGACCGGCGGATGAAGGCCTCGTTCGCGGCCCACTCGACGGCATCCCGTTCGATCTCATAGGACACCTCACCCGATAGTTTCAGTCGGCTGCCTACGTTCCATTCCGAATTCAGGCTCGTCGTCCAGGTCATGCCCCCGTCGGACCGAAGCTTCGCGCCCACCTCGGCTTCGAGGGTCCAACTACGCCGCGTGTCGGTCCCGTAGGAGATCTCGGTCTGAGCCGTGCGGGGCCGTGCCCGGGGCCAGAGACCGCGGGTTTCGAACAGATCGAAGCCGCCGAACAACTTGTCGCCGTCTAGCTGCAAGGAAAGAGACCGGAAACCGTCGGTTAACATCTCGAAGCGCGAGAAGAAGCCGAGCCCTCGGCTTAAACGGTTCCGGTACGACCAGCTCTGCTCGACGAACACAAACCCCTCGGCACTCTGGAAGGGGCCGAACGGCTGTCCCCCATTGAACTGGTGATTGAGAAAGCCGCTCACGCGGAAGAAATTGTTTCTCTGGAGTCGGCCCACGTCGTTTGGGTTAAAGTCGTCGTCCCGCAGCTGAAAACCAGCGTCGTACGTCCAGTTTCCCTGGATGCGACCGATTTCCGTGCTCAGAGCCAGGCCTGTGTTCGGAGTGGCGTCGGGGGCCGTCGTGCGCCGATGGGTGGCGCTGAGGTGCCCCTGTACCTGATACGTGTTTTCGTTGAAACGAAGGTCCCAATCAACTCCCCCGGAGAAGGCGCGCCGTCGATACTCGGACGTAGGCCCGTCAAACGCCGTCAGCATGGCGCCCATCGAGGAGAAACTGCCGATGTCCTGACGAAGGCGGCCGACGACGTAGCTTCGGTTTGGGGAGAAGTCGTGGCCGGTGGTGGCTCCCATGACTCCATACGTGAGTTCGCTCCGGGAACGCCCAGTGAGCTTCAGGGCGCCGATGACCGGCGCGGTGCCCCCAATTCGACGGGTGTAGAGAAGGTTTGCCTCCCGACCGAGACGAAAGTCGAACACGTCGGTCCCCTGCACAAAGAACGGGCGCCTCTCCGGGAAGAAGGTTTCGAAGGCCGACAGGTTCAGCACGGCTGGATCCGCTTCCACCTGTCCAAAGTCCGGATTGAGGGTTGCGTTCAGCGTCGTGTTGGAGCTGAGCCCCACCTCGATGTTGGCGCCGGCGTCGTACGTAGAGGAGGCCGTCATCGTACCGGGCGCCCCCGGGTCCTCCCGAGTGCGCACGCGTCCCACAGTGTACGGGGCAACCCGTATGGTGCGCTCCGAATCCAGATTGCGGAGGTTAGTTAGGGTTCCGTACTGCGCTACGAGACTGCTCCGCCGCTCGGACGAAGGCACAAGGGGCCATTCGGCCACTTCGCTGTTTCGTGGAATCCGGCGCCGAAACTGGATGCCCCAGGTCTGGCGGTTGGCCTGTGAGAAGCGAAGCTCCGAGTACGGAATCCGGAGCTCGACCGTCCATCCGTCGTTTGTGATCCGCACCTCGGAGCGCCAGAGGGCGTCCCAGGAGGTGTCGAGAGGGCCCCCGCGGCCTCCTCCCCCTCCCTGGATGATTCCGTCGCGCTGAACGCCCGCTGCGTTGACCGCAAAGGTGCGGGCCGTTTTCTGATCGAAGTAGGAGTCGAGCGACACCTCAAACCAGTCGGCCTGGTTGCGCTGGTCGCGGCGAGCCAGGCGGGCCCGGATGCGATCCGGGTTGTCGTCGTACAGGGTGGCGCCGACATAGAGAGCGTCGTCCCCGTAGAGCACACGAACGACCGTCCGCTGCGACGCCGGTGCTCCCTCTCGGGGCTCCAGCTGGCGAAAGCCGGTAGCGGTCGGGGCGTTCTCCCAGCCCGACTCCCGGAGCATTCCGTCCACCGTGACCGTGGACGAAACCGGCTGCGCCGTTAAGGCGCATCGGTCGGGGGAGGAACCGCTGCCACTCGAGTCACAGGGAGCGACAACGGTTGTAAGGGAAAGCAAAGTGACGAGTACGCCAAACATGCGGGGTGCAGCAACTGGGAGCGATTCAGAAATGGAGGAGCGTCAATCCCTCTCGCACGGGTCCGAATGCCCACTTTCGAGAAAAGATTTGCTACGGGAGGTGAACTGTGTGTAGCCGCGATTCGCATTCCTCGTGTCTTCAGTCTACGTTCAGCCGCGCGCAGACCGATTTCGGAATTCCAGAATCGGGGCCGACCACTGCAGCAGACGTTCAGTTCGGCATCGGGTCCAATGTCCGGTCAGCAGATTGGGCGACGAAAATGAGCATGGCCTTACTTTTGATGGTCAACAAACTCCGGCGTCTCTTCGGGGATCGTCCAGAGATAAAGAACGTCTCCGTTCACTTCCATGGTCGAATCGGGCTCCCATGCGTCCATGTCAAAGCTGTGGGAGACGATGCGGGTCCCTGGATCAAGCTGCTCGAAGAGCATGGGCCGAAGCTTTATGTTCACTTCTGGAAAGAGATACATCGTCACGACCGTTGCGTCGCTGAAGTCGGCCTTAAAAATGTCCTGCTGTCGAAATTCCACCTTGTCGCTGACGCCGGAGAGCTTGGCATTCTTGCGAGCCCGCTGCACCAAGTCGGGCTTGATTTCGATGCCCACACCGTAGGCTCCGTACTTCTTGGCGGCCATGATGGGAACCCGACCATCCCCACTGCCGAGGTCGTAGACCGTGTCGCGTTTCGATACGTCGGCGAGCTCCAGCATGCCTTTTACGGTCTTGCGTGGGGTGACCACGAACGGCACGTCCGAGTCAACACTCGTGTCTGTAGAGGTGGTAGCCGAGGAAGGCTCCTGAATCGTCACCTCTGAAGAGTCCACCGTCGAAGTGTCTGGGTTCTGGGCACAGCCCAGGTGGGATAATATCCCTACGACCAGAAAGATGAGCGCAAAGATGGATCTGAGTGCAGCGGAGGAGAGACTTGCGGCATGCATGAGCGGGGATTTGCTTGCGAACGGGGGACAGGACGATCTGATAGCAGCTCCCAAGGAGTCCGCGTTTCACAGACCGGACTCGTGTGCGCCAGGACTGGTGTGCGTGAGGAGGACCTAAAGCGGCACTGGCGAGATGGTTCACTCTGCGGAGGCTACGGGGAGCCCCTGCTCCATGGCCGATGTTGTCGGGACGTCGAGGGGGAACCGACTCGAAATGCCCACTCGCGGTATTCCGAGGTAGGCCGTCCCACTGGGCCGTCATGCCTTTCGTGGTTGGAGCGTCGAGTCGGGGAGCCAGGACCAGTCCGGCAGCTTCGCGCGGAGAGAGCGGGCCGCGAGTTCGAGGCTCACGTAGGCGGCGGGGATGAGGACGAGCGTGATGAGGGTCGAGGCGAGGAGGCCGCCAATGACGACGCGGGCGAGGGCCGCCTGAATCTCGGCGCCGGCGCCCAGGCCGATGGCGAGGGGCACGAGGCCCAGCACCGTGGTGAGGGTCGTCATGAGAATCGGGCGCAGCCGCAGTCGTCCCGCCTCTGCGACCGCTGGGAGGAGGTCCATTTCGTGCTCCCGCCGCATGAGGTTGATGTAGTCGACGAGCACGATCGCGTTGTTCACCACGATCCCGATCAGCATCACCAAGCCCATCACGCTCTGGATGTTCACGGTGGTTCCTGTGAAGACGAGGGTGGGGAGGACGCCGATCAGGACGAGCGGCACGCTGAACATGACGACGAGCGGGTCGAGGAAGCGCTCAAACTGGCCCGCCATGACCATGTAGATGAGCACCAGCGCCATGATGATGGCAATGACGAAGTCGCGCTGCGCCTTTTTCTGCTCGCGGTACTGTCCGCCGAAGACGACCGAGAAGTCCTCCGGCAGGGACAGCTCCGAGAGTTCCGTGCGGGCCCGGTCCACGACCTCCCCGAGTACCGCGTCGCTTGTGAGGGTCGCCGAGATATAGGTCACTCGCCGCCCATTGATGCGCTGAATTTCGGTGGGGCCCCGTCCGCGGTTCGTGCGCACCAGGGTGGAGAGCGGGACGGACTGGCCGCCGGGCGTTTGAATCGAGACGTTGTCCAAGTCCTGCACCGAGAGACGGTCCTCCGGGCGCAGCCGCACGACGATTGGGAATTGCTCGCCCCCCGAGCGGTACGACGCGGCCCGGCTCCCGCCCAGGTTCGTCTGCACGGCCTGCGCCACCTCCTGCACCGAGAGGCCGAGCGACGAAATCTTCCCGCGCAGGAACCGGATGTTCTGCTCCGGCCGCCCTTCCCGCCGCTCCGAGCGGACACTGGCCACGCCCTCCACGGTCTCCAGCCGGCTTCGGATGCGCCCGGCAATCTTGCGGGCCTGCTCCAAATCGTAGCCCCGCAGTTGCACCTGCAGGGCCTCATTGCCGCTGCCGGTGCTAAAGATGCGCCGTAGGACCCAGAGGCCCGACTGTGCGCTCACCCGAATGTCGGCGCCGGGGACCTTCCCCAGCACGTTCGACCGAATGCTGTCGGCCAGGGCAAATGTGTTGATCGAGCGCTCCGAGGCCGACGCCAGCCGAATCTCCACCTCAGCGCCCCACGGCTGGACCTGCTTGGCAAAATTCTTGACGTCCTTGTCCGGAAGCTCCGCCTTCACGCGCTGCTCCAGCTCCTCCAGGTACTCCATGACCACTGCAATGTTGGTCCCCTGCGCCATTTCGAGATCGACATCGATCTGATTCGCGTCCGTCTGCGGGGCAAGCTCGATCGAGACCATCGGCCAAAGCGCCAGCGCCCCCACCAGGAGCACCGCCGTGGCGCTGAATACGAGCCAGCGGTACTGCAGGGCGCGCTCGATAAGCGACGAATAGCGGTTCTCCAGGCGAGTGAACGCCCGCTGGAACCACGACTTCGACGCGTCCACGTCGGTGCCCTCGTCCGCGTCGATGGTCATGAAGCGGCTGGCCATCATGGGCACCAGCGTGAGGGCCACCAGCAGCGAGCAGACCAGCGCGAAGACGACGACCAGCGCGAGCGACTGGAAGAGGGCCGCCGTGGTGGTGCGGGCAAAGGCCAGGGGGAGGAAGATGACCGACGTGGTAAGCGTGGAGGCGACGATGGCGCCCGCCACCTCCCGCGTGCCGATCGACGCCGCCTTCTTGAGTGATAACCCATTCTCCTCCCGTTGGCGGACAATATTCTCTAGGACGACAATGGCGTTGTCCACGATGAGGCCCACCCCCAGCGCCAGCCCGCCGAACGTCATCTGGTTCAGCGTCAGGTCGTTGAAGAAGAGGAGCCCGAAGGTGGCGATGATGGAGATCGGAATCGACAGCGCGATGATAAACGTCGTCGACCCGTTTCGCAGGAAGAGGTAGAGCACCAGAATGGCCAGCAGCGAGCCCCAAATGGCCGAGTTCTGGACGTTGTTGATCGACTTGCGGATGAACTCGCTCTGGTCACTGACGACGGTCAGCCGAACGTCCGAGCGCGTCTCGTTGACCCGTTTCACCTCCTGGCGGATGCGCTCCGCGACCGACACCGTGTTGGCCCCGCTCTGCTTCTGGATCTGAAGCTGGACCACGGGGACCCCGTTCAGTTCGGCCACGCGCTGCAGGTCCTCGTGGCCGTCCACCACGTTTGCCACGTCCTGCACCTGGATGGGATCGCCCCCGGCGGTCGTGATAACCGTCTGCCGGATCTGCTCGAGCGATTTGTACTCCCCCTGCGTGCGGACGTATAGGTCCTTCAGGCCCTCCTTCACGTTGCCGCCGGGCAGGGCCACGTTCGACTGCGCGATGGCCTGTTGCACCTGCGCGGCGGATAGGTCGTAGGCCTTCAGCCGATCCCGTTCAATGTTCACACGGATCTGGCGGTAGATGCCGCCCCGGATGTTAAGCGTCCCCACGCCGGGGATCTGCTCGAACCGCCGACTGAGGTCCCGCTCCAGGAGCCGCGTGAGTGATTCCAGGCTGCGCTTCGACTCCACAGCGATGGAGACGATCTCCTGGCTGTTGGGATCAAATTTCCAGATGCCAGGCGGCTCGGCCTCCACCGGCAGGTCGTCGCGGATGCGGTCGAGGGCGGCGCGCACGTCGTTGGCGGCGGCGTTCAGATTGGTGCCCTGCGCGAACTCAAGATTGACGCGGCTCTCTCCTTCCTCGGAGCTGGAGGTGATCCGCTCGACGTTGGGAACCCCAGAGACCGCATTGGCAACAGGGTCGGTGATGATTTTCTCGACCTCCTCCGGCCCCACGTTCGGGTAGTTGGTGTAGACCGTGACGCGGGGATACTCGATCTCGGGCAGGAGGTCGACCGGCAGGTAGTAGAAGCTCACCGAGCCCACGACGATGACGGCCAGGAACATCATCGCGGTCGCCACGGGTCGGCGGATGGAGGTGTCGTAGAGGGCCATCGGGCTGGAGGGAATGCGGAAAGAGCGGAGAGAGGAGAGGGTTATCGGGGCGTCGCGTCTGAGAGGGACGAGCCGCCGAGGGTGTCGGGGGAGGTCGTCGGCTGCTGTGCGGTGGACGACTGCGTCGTGTCCGTTGCACTCGTGTCCGGTGACTCTCCAAACCGCTGCTCGGCCATGCGCTGCTGGCGCTTCATGATGCGGCGGAGCAGATCGGTGTCCTGCAGGCGCTGGAGTGTCAGGAGGCGCGACCAGGGGAGGGGGCGCACGCGGGCATCGACGCGCTCGTCGGCGCTCGTGCTTAGCAGGTTCTGGCCGACCGTTACCACCCACGCCCCGGGCTCGATGCCGCGCACCCCGGCGAGCTGCTGGCCCTCCGCCACGATCTCTACGTCACGGAAGCGGGTGGGCGTCGGCGGGGTAAGCGGCGGCGGGTCCTCGGGGTTGTAGTCGTCAGGCGTCTCGACGGGAATTTCGGTGCCGAGCGTGGGGGCCACAAAAATGCCGCGGGCGCCGGACGAGGGATCCTCGTAGATGGCGCTGAGGGGAACGAGCGTGGCCTTCTGACTCTCGGCGTACGCCACGTCTACCTGCACGAACATGCCGGCTTTGAACAGCCCGCCCGGGTTGGGAATCTCAATTTCGGCCTCGGCACTGTAGCTCTCGTTGTTGATGAAGGGGGAAAGGCGCGTCACCTCCGCCGTCACGACGGTATCTCTCACGGAGGGGATCGAGACCCGGGCGGTCTGGCCCGGCTCTACGCGCCCGAGCATGCGGTCCGTAACGCCGACCTCTACGCGCACCGAATCGAGGTTCCCCATCGTGTAGAGCTGCGTGTTGGGCCCCACGCGCTGGCCCACCTGCACGTTGCGGTTGCCCACCTGTCCGCTGATGGGGGCGCGAATCACCGTGCGGCGCAGGTCGGTCTGCCGCTCATCGAGCGTGGCTTTCGCTTGCGCCACTTGCCCCTTGGCCTGCGCCACCTGTGCCTCCGCTTGGGCGACCTGGGCCTTCAGCGATTCGAGCTGCTGTTGGCTCTCAAAGTTCTGCTTAGCGAGGCGCTGGGTCCGCTTGAGCTGGGCGCGCAGTTCTCTCAAGTTGGCACGGGCACTTTTGACGTCCGCTTGTGCAATCTGGAGGGACGCTTCCGCCTGCCGCACGCGCTCCCGGTACACGTCATCGCGCAGCCGGACGAGCGGCTCGCCCTTCTGCACGTAATCCCCGTTCTGCGCCAGAACCGCTTCCACCGGTGCATCGATTTCAGGGGTAATGACGACCTGATTGAACGCCTCAACCGTGCCGCTCATCTGCTCCTGCAGCGGCAACGAGCCATAGCGCGCCTGCACCGCCTCCACGGCGGGCGTGGACTGCTCACCGCCTCTGCGCCCCCCTCGCTGCCCCCCGTCCTCCGACGATGAGCCGCAACCGGTGAGCAAGAGAAGAGCAGGAAGGCAGATCGTAAGAAGCCGCGTCATGGGAGACGTGCAGGTGAACGAGAAGGAGATGGACTTAGTCGAACGGCAGCACGCGATTCCTGTGTCCGCCGTCGTAGGGTTTGCCAGCATTTTTGCGGTTGGGGGAAGTGAACAGGGACGGCTCGGCACAGGGCCTTTGCCCACCGGAATTCGGGCCCGGAGTTTCCGGGTCGCGCATCAGTTGCACGCGCGACGGGTCCAGGCGCACAATGCTGTCACAAAGCGTACCGGATCGTTGCGGGCTGCGTCGCCGTGGAAGGTTTACTTCTCTGTGACCACTGCCCTGATTCTGCCGTGAGTGACACGTACCGCACCCTTGCGACCTCCGCCCGGGCCGAGCGCACGGTCGATGGGTCCCGCTTTCTCGTCGACGCGAAGCCGGCCGGAAGCCGTGCGGCGGTCCAAGCCCAGATCGAGACGATCCGCGAGCGCGAGCCGAGCGCTACGCACCACTGCTCGGCGTACCGGCTGGGGCAGGATGGGGACGACTTCCGCTACGATGACGATGGGGAGCCGAGCGGCACGGCTGGGCAGCCCATCCTCCGCCAGATCGACGCGCGGGAGCTCACCAATACGCTCGTGGTGGTGACCCGCTACTTCGGCGGCACCGAGCTGGGCACCGGGGGGCTCGCCCGGGCCTACGGCGATGCGGCCGCGATGGCTCTGGACCGGGCCTCTATCGTGGAGCGGGTCGTTCGCATTCCTGTCCGCCTCCGATTCGACTATGACGATACCTCGCCCGCCCAGCGTGTCCTCCAACAGTTCGATACGGAAGTGCAGGACAGCGAGTACACGGACGTCACGACGCTCACGGTGGGCGTGCGGCAGTCAGAGGTGGATGCGTTCGTTGACGCCTTTACGAATGCCCTCTCCGATCGCGGAGATGTGTTGAGGGTCGGGCGTTAAGCGTTGGGCGTTGAGCGTTCGGCAGGTGCTTTCATTCATTTCCCCACACGTCCACACTCCCACACTCACTTGAACTGCTCCATCGCGGCGACGGCAAGCTCGTCGGCCATGATGTTGAGTTCGTCGTCGGCGTGCCCTTTCACCCATACCCAGTCCACGTCGTGACGCGCCGCCTCGTCGAGCAGCGCCTTCCAGAGGCCCTGGTTCTTCACGTCGTTGTTCGAGGAGGTTTGCCAGTCGTTGTCCTGCCAGCTCTCGAGCCATCCCTCGTTGAACGCCTTGGAGAGATACTCGCTGTCGGTGTGGAGGGCCACCTGAGCGGGCGCCTCCAGTGCCTGGAGCGCCTCCAGCGCGGCCCTGAGCTCCATGCGGTTGTTCGTGGTGTGTGGCTCGCCGCCGGTGAGCTCCTCGTAGGCCTCGGGATTGTCTTCGGGGATGATGAGGGCCGCCCAGCCGCCCGGCCCGGGGTTGCCGCTGCAGGCGCCGTCGGTGTAGATGGTCACGTCTGTCACGGAAGAGGTAGAAATGATACGGAGGACGAGAGCGAAACGTACGCGGCCTGAGCAAGCAGTTCCCACGTGCCGCAAGGAATCCCCCATGAAAACCTTGTGGCCGTACAGGCCGTATGGAAGCTCACATCTTGTGTCCTTCAGCAACTTTCTGGTCCGTCCGTAGGATCCCAGTCCTCGCATGAAGTTTCTCGACGAAGCAGACCTCAAGGTACGCAGTGGCGACGGGGGAAAAGGAATTGTCGCCTGGCGCAAGGAAAAATTTGTACCGAAAGGAGGACCCTCGGGGGGCGACGGGGGCGACGGAGGGTCGGTTTATGTAGAGGCCGATGAGAACCTCTACACCCTCATGGACCTCAGCCATAGCAAGCACGTCTACGCCGAGGACGGGGAACCGGGCGGTCGCCGCGAGCAGACGGGAGCCACGGGGGAGGACGTCACCATTCGGGTGCCGCCAGGAACCGTGGTGAAAGACAGGCACACCGGCGAGACAATCGGGGAAGTTGTCGAGTCGGGGCAGCGAATCACGGTGGCCGAGGGCGGAGCGGGGGGGCGAGGCAACGCCTTCTTCAAGTCGAGCACTAATCAGGCGCCCCGCCACGCTGAGCCCGGGGAGGAGGGGGAGGAGCGCGAACTCACGTTCGAGCTCAAGCTGATGGCCGATGTCGGGCTGGTCGGGTTCCCAAACGCGGGCAAAAGCACCCTCGTCTCCTCCGTGTCGGCCGCGGAGCCCGAGACGGCCGACTATCCCTTCACGACGCTCACGCCCCAGCTTGGAATGGTGTACGTGAGCGAGTTCGAGACCTTCGTGATGGCGGACATCCCCGGCATCATTGAAGAGGCCCACACGGGCAAGGGGCTCGGACTGCAGTTCCTCCGGCACATCGAACGCACCTCGGTCTTACTCTTCGTCATTCCCATCACGTCTTCGGCCCTGGGAGAAGAATACGAACAGCTCATCCACGAACTGGAGTCCTACGAGGCCGATCTGCTCGACAAGCCCCGGGTCATCGCCCTGTCGAAAGTCGATGTCCTGGCCCCCGACGAACGAACCCTGCTTCCGGACGTGGTGGCCGATGAGTTTCCGGACGACGTTCCTATACTTCCGATCAGCGCGGTGGCCGACATCGGCCTCGATCAGTTGAAGTACACGCTCTACGAGACGGTCGAATCCACCCGGTCCGCGGAGGCAATCGAGGCATGAGGCTTCCCCTGCAGGACGACGAGTCGTCGGAGGAGGACCCCGCCCGCGAGAAGCGCGCCCTCATCGGGCTTTCGCTCGTCTCGGGCGTGGGGGCCCAGCGAATGCGGGCGCTCTTGGCGACGTTCGACACCCCGAGCAGCGTCTTCCAGGCGTCCCGTTCGGCGCTTACCCGGGTCGACGGCATCGGGCCGCAGACCGCCGAGGCCATCCTCACCTTCGACGATCGGGCGGCGGTGGAGCGGGAGATGGAACGGGCCGAAAAACTGGACGCGACCCTCCTCTCTCCCTGGGACGAACGCTTCCCCGACCGCCTCCGCGAGATCTACGACCCCCCCGCCTTCCTGTGGATGCGCGGGACCCTCCGGCCGACCGAGGGGCCCATGATTACGATCGTGGGCACGCGCCGCTGCACCGACTACGGTCGCACGCAGGCCCACCACTTTGCCGCTGAGCTTACCCGCCGCGGCTTCACGATCGTGAGCGGCCTAGCCTACGGCGTCGATGCGGCTGCCCATCGGGGCGCGCTGGACGCCGGGGGCCGCACGCTCGCTGTTCTCGGGTCGGGCGTGGGGCGCATCTATCCGCAGAAGCACACGGGCCTCGCCGAGCGCATCACCGAGCAGGGCGCGGTCCTGTCCGAGTATGGCCTCGACGCCGACCCGGACGCATCGAATTTTCCGGAGCGGAACCGCATCCTGAGCGGATTGTCCCTCGGCACACTCGTCGTCGAATCGTATTCCGAAGGCGGAGCGCTCATTACGGCTCGTCTCTCGCTGGAGCAGAACCGGGAGGTGTTTGCCGTGCCGGGCGCCGTCACGAAAGCCCCAAGCCGGGGCACAAACCGCCTCATCCAGCGGGGACACGCCAAGCTGGTGCTGGAGGTGGAGGATCTGCTGGAAGAGCTCCCGGACGTGACGGTGGAGGATCCCGACACGGTGGAGGCAGAGACCGTGTCGGCCGAGCAGGGGCCCGACCCTACCGAGGCGCTGTCGGGCGAGGAAGAGAAGCTCTACGAGGCCCTGACGGAGACCCCTGTTCATATCGACGCACTCTGCGAGGAAACAGGGTTGGACCCCTCCACGGCCCTTCCAATTCTGCTCAAACTGGAGTTCAAGGGGCTCGTCCATCAGATGGCGGGCAAGCAATTCTACCGCGCCTGAGGGACGCTTCGCCGGTGTGATCGGTCACAGCAACGCGTTCGCATGACGATTCTCCTTCCGGGGGCCGCACTCTTTTTTATCGTGGGTACGGCACTGCCCCTGCTGAGCTACGACTACTGGATGGTGCGCCTCTTCGACTTTCCGCGCGTCCAGATGACGATCGGCATCACGGCAACGCTCGGAACCTATGCGTGGATGGGCACCACCTTCCCAATCGAATATGCCCTGATGGGCCTTCTGGGCCTCTGTTTGATCTATCAAGTCGACCGGATTCTCCTGTACACTCCACTGGCCCCCATCCAGGTCCAGCAGGTCGAGGACCAAGACGAGGACGAGCAGTTGTCCGTACTCGTCGCCAACGTCGAAGTCGACAACCGGGACGCCGATTCGCTGCACGCCCTCATCGAGGACACAGAGCCGGATCTCATCCTCGTGCTGGAAACGGACGAGTGGTGGGCCGAGCAACTACGACCGCTTGCGGATACGTACCCGCACACCGTAGAGTGCCCGCAGGAGAACTCCTACGGCATGATGCTGTTCTCCCGGCGGCCACTGGTCGACACCAACATCCGGTATATGGTGGAGGACGACATCCCCTCCATCCACGCGAAGGTAGAGCTCCCGTCGGGCCGACGGACGTACCTGCATGGCATGCACCCGCGCCCGCCGCATCCCACCCACGATCCGGATACAACCGAGCGCGACGCCGAACTGCTCCTTTTGGCTCGTGAAATCCGAGATCGAGCGGCCCCGACCATCGTCGTGGGCGACCTCAACGACGTGTCGTGGTCGTACACGACGCGACTCCTTCAAAAGATAAGCGGTCTTCTCGACCCCCGCATCGGCCGAGGCGTGTACAACACCTTCCATGCTCGGTACCCGCTCCTCCGCTACCCGCTAGACCACGCCTTCCACTCGGAGCACTTCAAGCTCGTTCAGCTCAGCGTGCTCCCGTACATCGGATCGGACCACTTTCCGGTCCTGATCGAGCTCCAGTACGACCCCGGGGCGCCCGACGACCACGTGGAACCCCAGGCCGAGGAGTGGGAAGAACAGCAGGCGAAACATGAACTCAATAAACTGGAGGCGAAGCGAACGACAGAATGACGTTGTCCCTCCAGACCCCCGGTCGCATTTCCTTCGTTTTCTCCACCGCACTTCGGTATGACCGTCGACGCCCTGCGTGAACACTTTCCGCACACTGCTCACCAGACGTACGTCAACCACGCGGCCGTGGCCCCGACCAGCCAGCCCGTCCGCGAGGCCATCGACGCGTACGTGGCCGAGCGCCACGGCGCCACGCCAGGAGCGCCCATCGAAAACTTTGAGTCGTTCCAGACCACCATGGTGGAGGCGAAGGAACGAGCGGGAAGGGTCCTGGGAACGGGGGCAGACCGGATTGAACTCGTGCCGAACACGTCCTCGGCCCTCAACATCCTGGCCCGTGGGCTCGACTGGCAGGAGGGGGACCGCATCGCCGTGCCGGACGGCTCGTTCCCGACCAATGTCTATCCGTTCCTGAACCTGAAGGACCAGGGGGTTGCCGTGGATTTCGTTCCGACCGCAGAGGGGGCATACACCGTGGAGGACGTCGAGCGCACCCTCCGCCCCGAGACCCGACTGCTGAGCGTATCCTGGGTGCATTTTCTCTCAGGATTTCGCGCTGACCTGGAGGCCCTCGGGGCATTGTGTGAAGCGCACGACGTGCTCTTCTGCGTCGACGCCATTCAAGGGCTCGGTGCGCTCCAACTCGACGTTGAGGCGGCGGGCATTGACTTTCTAGCCTGTGGGGGACACAAATGGCTGATGGCGACCCAGGGCATCGGGCTGCTCTACTGCGGCACAGAGCTCCAGGAGCAGCTCCAACCGCCGACCGGCTGGCTCCACGGCCCGATCGACTGGGCGCATCTCGACGACTACGAACTGACCTTTCACGACGACGCCCGCCAGTTCCGAACGGGCACCTTCAACAGCATAGGGGTCGCGGCGCTGCATGCATCGCTCGGACTCTACCTGGAGGCCGGCCCGGCGTGGTGTGAGGAGCGGGTGCTTGAACTCTCCACGACCCTGGCCGATGAGTTGCAAACCCGTGGACTGCCGCGCTACGGCACCGATGATCCGGCCCACGCCAGCGGGATCGTGACGGTCGAGCCCGAGGATCCGGAGAGGTTCGCCGAGCATCTGCAAAGCCACAATATCACAGGCGCGCTGCGCAACCGAAAGGTCCGCTTTGCGCCGACCTACTACAACGACACGTCCGACCTCCAGGCAATCTTGGAAGCAGTAGACTGCTTTGCTCGTTGATACCCACAGAGCACTATGATTGAAGCACGCCGTCTGCGACGCACGAGGGGTTGCTCGGTTGGCCTCCTGGCGCTTGCGTGCAGACCATCAGGGTGATCCCTTCTGTCGCTGGCGGCCTCCGGTTCTCTGTGCTTCTCTCCGGGCCGGGATCCCGGCCCCTCCAGATGCCTGCCTCGCTACACGCTGAAATCGACCCTCCCTGACGATGCCGAAGATCCCCGACGCCTTCGACCCCGGCGCGTATGGGGCCGACGTCACCCGTGAGGGCAACGTTGTAGAAGTTGTGGTGCCGGAGACAGAAACGGGGGGCCCCCGCATCGACAAGTATCTCACGCGCTTCTACCCGGAAGCCTCGCGTACCAAGATCCAGCGTGCGATTGGGAAAGGGCACCTCAAGGTGAACGGCGCAGACGTGCAGAAGTCCTACTCCGTCGCGCCGGGCGACGAGATCGTGTTTCGGCTCATCCGCAAGCCGCCGATGCAGGCGGAGCCGGAAGAGATTCCGCTCGATATTCGCTACGAAGACCAAGACCTGCTCGTTGTGAACAAGCCCGCGGGTATGGTGGTGCACCCGGCGCCGGGCCACCGCTCGGGCACGCTCGTCCATGCTCTCCTGCATCATGTGGATGGGACGACGGTGGCCGCAGACGACGACCCGGCCACTGCGGATGACGAAGAGGTAGGGCTCTCTATGACGAACGCCCTGCCCGAGGCGCCCGACCACCCCATCGTGCGGCCTGGCATCGTGCATCGGCTCGACAAGGGTACCTCTGGCCTGCTGGTGGTGGCCAAGCGGGACCGCGCCCATCATCCGCTCGCCGAGCAGTTCAAAGAGCACACGGTCGACCGCCAGTACCGCGCAATCGTATGGGGCCATCTCGATCCGCCGAGTGGCACCATCAGGGGGGCCATCGGCCGCGATCCGAGGAATCGCCAGCGCATGGCTGTGGTCCCCAGGGACGACGGCAAGTGGGCGGTCACGCACTATGAGACTGTCGAGCGTCTCGCTTACACCTCCGTCGTGGTTTTCCAACTGGAGACCGGACGGACCCACCAGATTCGCGTCCACACCAGCAATCGGGAACGCCCCCTCCTCGGCGACCCGAAATATGGGGGGCAGACGGTTCGGTACGGCCCGCAATCCGAGTCGCGGCGGTCGTTCTTCGGGCAAGTGTTCGAGGCGCTTCCGCATCCGGCCCTGCACGCGTCCCGACTCGGGTTTACCCACCCGACCACCGGCGAGGCCCTCCAGTTCGAGGCCGACCCGCCAGCGGTGTGGAAACACGTGATTCGTCGCCTGCGCGCAGAAGAAGGACGCGCCGACCAATGAGGAGAAACCGCCTTGACTCCGCCATGCCGTGTTCCTTCGCGTAAGTTTTAGAGGGGTGACGGGGCGTCCCGGCGGCATTGTCGGGGAGGAGGGACGTTACAAATTCCCCTCGTTTCAGGAGACTGGGATGTAGAAACAAAGGGGTGCCGCCCCAATAAAGACCCTGATATTTGCATCCGCACCCATGTGCCACAAGTGCCGGGGAACCGGCGGAGGGACTCTCTTCCGCACTGTCTTTGAGCATACCGTGCTGAACTGCAACCTCGACTCCGAAGCATTGCTTCGTGGACTGGGGAGTGCCGTCGTGTGGGAGGGATATGCGCTATGAACGGGCATGTCCTCGTCCTGAATCAGGATTACAGTGCACTTACGGTGTGCAGCGTCGAGCGAGCCGTCATCCTCATCCATCTCCAGAAGGTGCACCTCGTGGAGGCGGCGGATGAGCGGTACGTGCGCTCCCCCAGCACGAAGTTGCCCTGGCCGAGCATCGTGCGGCTCAAGGAGTACGCGAACGTCCCGTACAAGCGCGTCATGCTGTCCCGCAAGAATGTGCTGAAGCGGGATCAGAACACCTGCCAGTACTGTGGGACCCAGGGCAACCTGACAATCGACCACGTTGTGCCGAAGTCGCGCGGGGGACGGGACACTTGGGAGAATCTTGTGGCGGCGTGCGTTACCTGCAACAATCGGAAGGGGGACCAAACGCCGGAGGAGGCGGGGATGGAATTGACACGCCAGCCCTTCCGGCCCAGCTATGTCATGTTTCTGCGCGACTTTGCGGGTGAGGTCCACGACACTTGGAAGCCGTATCTCTTCCTGTCCTGACCCCCGACGCAGCACTGCCCCCCGCCGAACTTTTCATCCATAATCTCCGGTATGCACCGATCCGTGGCCGAGCGCGGCCGTAGGATCTCTTTGAACTGAAACCCTCTTCCTGGCGCAGAGGCTCATGGCTCAGACTATCGCACGACTCGCTTGGATTTTGCCCGTCCTCTTTCTGGGACTTGCCATCCACCAGGGCAAGGTGACCTACGATCTGCAAGCCACGAAGACTCAAGGGACCGAGGCCACGGCGGAGGTGCAGACCGTGCACGCCTCGAACCGGACGCAGGTGACCTACGACTACGTAAGCATCCGTGTCCCGATGCCCGACGGCTCCGTGATGACACGAGAGCGGCTGTCGCTTCCCCACGGCATTGTGCCCGCCCTGAAGGGGAGGGAGACCCTGACGGTGCGGGTGGCTCCGGGGGCGAATCGGCCCGTTGTAGTGACGGAGCCCATTAAGTCTACGCCGGTCGTGGACACGCAAATCCGGATTGCAGGCATCAACGCGCTCATGAGTCTTGGGGCGGCGCTACTCTTCGGGCTTGGCGTCTGGTTTTGGAACCGAAGCCTTCGTCGCGAGGGCGATCCGGCCAAGCGGGGCGTGTCCGGGCCCGATCCGGAGCACCCGGCCCGACAGGTTCTCCGGTGACCGTTGGGCGCTACCGCTCGCTCGACGGGGAGCTCCCGGGTCAAACCCCGCAGGACGACGGCTCTCCTCACTGGAAAGAGCGAATTATCGCCCCGTCACGGCGCCGGCGTAGGACTCCACCTCTCCTGGGGTCTTTGGGATTTCTGGTCCGAGCACACGCGCCCCATTCTGGGTGATGAGGACGTCATCCTCGATTCGGATGCCGCCGAAGTCCAGAAAGTACTCGACCGAGTCGTAGTTGATGAACTGCTCGTGGCGGTTCTGCTCCCGCCAGCGATCCACGAGCGAGGGGATAAAGTAGCAGCCGGGTTCCACCGTCACGACGAATCCGGGGTGGAGGGGGCGAGCGAGGCGCAAGGTGTGAAGTCCAAACTGGCTGTCGCGCGTCTGGTCCTTTCCGTAGCCCACGTATTCCTCACCCAGGTTCTCCATGTCGTGCGCATCGAGGCCAAGCATGTGCCCGAGGCCGTGCGGAAAGAAGAGAGCGTGGGCCCCGGCCGCCACCGCCTCCTCAGCGTCTCCCTGCATGAGTCCAATGTCAATCAGTTGGTTGGCGAGTTCCTGTGCAGCGCGCAGGTGCACCTCCCGGAAAGCAACGCCGGGCTCAAGGGCCTCGATTCCGGCCATCTGCGCCGCCCGAACCGCTTCGTAGATGGCGTGCTGTCGGTCGGAGAAGGTCCCCCCGACAGGCGTCACGCGGGTGACATCGCTCGCGTAGTGCCTCGGGGAGGTGGCCCCTGCGTCGAGGAGCAGAAGGTCGCCGCTCTGAAGCGTGTTCGAGTAGGAATGGTTGTGCAGGACCTCCCCCTGGACCGAACAGGTCGGCGGGAAGGAGAGCGAGACATCCTTCGACACGACCGTACCCCGGAGAGCCCCCACGATCTCCCGCTCCACGGTGCCGGGCGTAGCGTGACGCATCGCATGCTTGTGGAGGCGGGCTGTAGTTTCGAGAGCGTCTTCGATCTGGGAGACCTCCGCCTCCGTCTTCCTGGATCGCTGGCGCACCACGGTCCGGATGAGGGGCTCCGACGCCCGAGCGTCCAGGCGATCGTTCCGGAGCCCTAAGAGGTGCTCGAAGCGCCGCCGATGCTCGTCGCGGTAGGGCGGGAGGAAGTGAACCGGGCGTCCATTCCGAGTTGCCGCCGCGAGACGGTCTTCGAGATCGGAAAGAGGGGCGGTTGAAGAGATCCCCGCGGCCTCCGCCGCTTCGGGGAGAGACGTCTGTTCACCCGTCCAAATCACCTCTTCCAGGTCCGTTTCCTCTCCGTAGAGCGTCGAAGTTCCTTCATCGAGATCAGTAATCCCGCACAGGTTCGGCCGGTCAAGACCAAAGTAGTACAAAAATGTGCTATCCTGGTGAAAGGGGTACGGGTTGCTCTCGTAGTTTCTGGGGCAACGCTTATTTCCCAGAAGGAGGACGAGACCCGAGTTGGGGCCCTCCTCCACGAGGTGCTGTCGTCGCGAACGGTACGTAGCGGTTTCGAACATCGGAGAAGTCCTGCTTCAAAGAATCAGGGGTGCGCAGCGTGCACGGGCACGGTGGTGTTCACGGGGGGAGCGATCATGCGCCGCCATCCGAGGCCTCCGCAGAAGAATGTTTGTTCACGAGAAGATCGAGAAGCCCTCGCGCCTCGGAAAGCTGGCGAATCTGAAGGATTGTCTGGTGGGAAGAGTAAGCTCCGTATATGGTTACAATACCGGCCGGGAGACCCCACTGGACGATGCTGGTCCAAGAGGAAAACTCAACCAGCCAGAACCCGACTAGGAGCCCGAAGTAGATGCCAGACACGAGCATCGAAATTAGGGAGTAGCGTGCCTGGGAGAGGCGGTCGTCGATGGCCTCCAGAACGGCCTCGTACCGCCGCTCCTCCAATGCGTCCAGATCAATGACGCCGGAGAGGGAGGTCCGAATCCCCGTGGCCCCGTGGGCACTGAGGCGATTGATCAGTTGAGACTGAATCGTGTCTTCCTGCATGGGGACGTTGGAAGTCGGCGTGACTACGGTTGTGCTCCTCGCGCCTCCGAACATGGACACTGTGCCTGGGGATTACAAGAGGCAACCTATCTTACAGAACGCATTCAGGAGGATCCTGCGTGGACGGTAGAGAAGTTTCAAATTTTGACACGTCCCGATGGCCTCTCACGATCAGTGGAGGTGCCGAGAGGAGACCTCTCAGTCCGAGCTTCCCGCCCGAGGCCTCACTTCCGAATGGCACGGCACGTTGGTAGCGATGGGAAAGCTGGTCGCATGAACGTTCGCTCCAACAGACAGGTTTACGGACTACAGAAAGCACACGCTGATCGTCCCTGATATTTCCGGCTCCTTCGTGGAAACTTGATCGGCCTTCAGAATACTCGTTGCGTTTCGGGTCCTTCGTTCCGTATCATTGCAGCGCTGCGCACTTTCCCGAACACTGCGCTCTTCAAACACTGGCTGACTCCCATCCGGCTATGAGATCCTCCGAGGATTGGACGACCCCCCATAAACTCGCGATTGTCTATATCGCACTGGCGTACGGGACCGACCACGTCCTCAGCGACGAAGAGCTCGAAGCGCTTGAGGAGGCCCTTCGGGAGTGGGAGCCGATGGAGGCCCCCTCTGTTCGGGAAGTCATCATGGAGGCTGCTACCGTCTTCCTCGAAGGGGATGCACAGACCGAGGTTCGCCGGGCCATCCGGGAGCTGGACTCGGAGCTCAGTCCTCAGGAGCGCCGGGAGACGCTGCGACACGTGATCCGCATCGCCGAGGCCGATGGGGTGTTGCTCGAGCGAGAGCAGGGGCTCATCCACACCCTAGCGGACGCCTGGTCGTTGAAGCAGCTCGGCGAAGAGCTCGTCGCGGACACTTCCGCTGTGGTCCAGCGACGGGGGGAGGACTGGGGGCTAATCCACGAACTCGCGTTCCTCTACGTGCTTGCCGCCCACAGCGCCGACGAGGCCCTCGCCTCGGACAAGATTGACGCGATGCTGGACCGGCTCCAGGAGTGGCAGCCCGACCTCTCCTACGAGGAGGTGCGGGCCGTTCTGCGGCGGGCACTGCAGGTGTATGCCGACCAGCCGGACGAATCACTCATCCACGACTCCGTGGAGGCTTTGAAGGAGGCCCTCCCGAGTGTACAGCGGCTCACGATTCTCGACGATCTCCACACCATCATGAGTGCAGACGGCCCGCTGACCCGCAATGAGCGCCAGCTCCTCCTCTCCCTGGCCCAGGCATGGGAGGTGAACGTGCGCTTGAACGGTCAGGGATGAGGACTACGATGATGGAGCGTTGTCGTCGGACGATGAGTCGTCATCGTCGGTGTAGTGGGGAACCTCCTCTCTGCGACCCTTCCAGCGGGCGTCCGGTTCCGAGTCGCTAGTCCCCCCCGCCTCGGAAGGAGGATTGTCCGGAGGGGAACCAGGACTGGGGGACGGGCCGCCAAAGACACCAAACTGAATCTGCATCGACCCCTGCTCGATCCGGCGCTGGAGCCGTCTGATCAGGATGCGTCGGAGGAAGGCCCGTGTGGGAGGAATGAGGCCCAGGAAGCCGAGAACGTCGGTCAGGACGCCGGGGGTGATGAGCAGGGCGCCAGCCACGAGGATGATGACCCCATCCACGAGTTCCGCTCCGGGCAGGTCGCCCGCACGGAGCCGTTCGTTGAGACGACGCCACGCAGAGATCCCCTCTCGACGGGCCAGGTAGCTGCCCGCAATCCCGGTGGCAAAGATGAGCCCTATCGTGGGCAAGAAGCCGATGAGGCGGTCTACCTGGATGAGGAGCCCCAGTTCGATCACGGGCGTAAGCAGGAACAGAAGAAGAAGGCGACCCAGCATAGAATGGTCCCGAAAGTCAAATGGCCCATGGAGTGGAAGAGGGGGCGTCGACTGTCACGCACGGCTGAGTGAAAGCAAATACGCCGAGTGTCCTCCAGTTCCAATGCGTAGAACGCGTCCAACTCGGGGGCCGCAAAGATCGTTGAGACGTAAAATTGCAGGGGCACGGGCCCCCCTTGCCCGTGTTGGGCGAATCCGTAGAAGGGAGGCCCAAGACGCGCTCAATCCCCCGCCGGGCATCGGTCTTGTAGGCTCCGAACAGGGCCTACCGCGCAAGGCAGGGCCTCGGCCGCGGACTTCGATCCAGGCTTACGCTCCGTTCCGCTCCACGAAATACTTCTCCTCGTGGATTGTGTCCTCGGAAAATCCCGCCCGCTCAAGAATGCCCTGCGCTTTCTCGATCATCTGGGGATGCCCACAGGTGTAGGCAGCAGTCTCGTCCGGCGCGAATGAGGCAGCGTCCAGGTACTTCCGCAGAACGTCCTCCACTCGGCCGCACTCCCCTTCCCATTCGGGATCTTCCCATGGGCGGCTCACGGTCGGCACGTAGTCGAGCCAGTCGAACTGCTCGGCAAGGGCATCTAGCTCGTCGAGATACGTGCCCAGTTCCCAGGAGCGGCTGGCTCCGTGAAGAACGAGCATAGGGCGGGGGGTCTCGAGCGCTCCGCGGCGAAGGGCCCGGAGCTGGTCTCGGATGATACTGATGTACGGACCAACGCCGGTAACGGTGGCCATCATCAAATGACAGGTGCGACTCGCGTCGAGCACGAACCGCCCCACGATCTTGTCGCGCATCCAGACATCTGCTCCGCGCTCGAGGTCCCACAGCTTAGGCGTCAGCGACCCCTCCTCGACGCGTTCAATGAAAAATTCGAGCTCCGTGGAGCCGGGGGCGGAGGCCACAGAATACGGGCGCAGAAGGGGACGGTCGTTTCCGTCCACTCGCAGACCAAGGGTGGCGTACTGACCAGGTGTGAAGTCCACGGGTTCGTCGGCCTCAAGCCGGAAGACGGCCAGCTCATCCGAGAAATCAACCCGCTCCATCAGCGTGAGCCGGCTGTACTGAGACGCATCCATCAGGCGCGCAGCAGCTTCGTGAAAAGGGTGTGGCGATTCCCGTCCGGTCTGGATCCCTCCCGGCAAGGGGGCTCAGTGAGCGCCTACGGCCGTGTCTTTTCGGATCCAAATAGGAGATTTTCGTACCGACCGGCACGGCGCGGGTTTTGACGGACTAGCGACGATTTCCCACTCTAACACGGATCCTGCTCCCATGAGGGAAAGACTACTCCCCGTCGAGCAAACGCTCGATGATGTCGACCGAGGACACATCGTCCGCCTCCGCATTGAAGCTGGTGACAATCCGATGGCGGAGGACGGAAACCGCCATGCGGCGAATGTCTTCCTCGACGGGGGTCATGCGTCCCTCCAGGGCCGAAAGGGTCTTGGCGCCGAGAACGAGATACTGGGAGGCCCGGGGGCCCGCGCCGTAGCTCAGATAGTCTTCGACGAATTCAGGAGACGAGTCGGACTCGGGGCGGGTGCGGGACACAAGCTGAACTGCGTACTCGATAACGTTGTCGGCGACTGGAATCTGCCGGACGAAATCCTGGTATTCCTCCAGCTCCTCAGCCGACATCACCGGGGTAACCTCTGCGTGTGGCCCGGCCGTCGTTGTGCGGACCACTTCGACCTCCTGGTCGAACGACGGGTAGTCAAGCCACACGTTCAGCATGAAACGATCGAGCTGGGCTTCCGGCAAGGGGTAGGTCCCCTCCTGCTCGATGGGGTTCTGGGTCGCCAGGACGAAGAAGGGATCGTCGAGCGTGTGGGTCTCCCCCCCCGCAGTCACGTGCTGCTCCTGCATGGCCTCGAGCAGGGCGGCCTGGGTCTTCGGAGGCGTTCGGTTGATTTCGTCGGCAAGGATCACGTTGGCGAAAATGGGTCCCGCTGCAAACTCGAAGTGCCGCCCCCCGTCCATGGTCTCCTGGATAATCTCCGTGCCAGTGATATCGCTCGGCATCAGGTCGGGGGTAAACTGGACGCGGCTAAAGTCCAGGTCCAGAGCTCCGGCCAGGGTCCGCACGAGAAGCGTCTTGGCGAGGCCCGGAACGCCAATTAGGAGGGCGTGCCCGCGGGCCATGAGACACACCACCACCATCTCGATGATGTCTTCCTGGCCGACGATGACCTTGCCGATCTCCTCTCGAAGGCGGTTGTACGCATCGTTCAGCTCATCGAGCGTTTCCGGATCCTGAGTCTCAGACGTAGGAGAAGACATAGCGGCGGTGCATGGTTGGCAAAAACGAAGGACAACCCCCCTCCAGGCCGTCGGTCTAGCGCTAAGGGAGAACAAAGACAGCGAACGGGGACGCTAACGGAGACGCATCGCCGCCAGGTCGCTCTTGGAGACGCGGATGTCCACGTAGATCTCGTTCCGAAGCCGATCGAGCCACTCCCGCATCTTCCGGTTCCGCTTGTCGCGGAGGGCGAATTTGCGGATGCGCATGTAGTCGGTCTCCAGGTTTACCCGGTGGGCTGCAATCCGGCGCTCAAGCCGCACGATGTGGTACGCCTGTTTGCCATTCAGCAGCTTGACCTCCGCCGGTTTGCTAATCTCGCTGGGCTCTAGCTTCCGGATGGTTCTTTTCCAGGAGGGCCCGAGTTGTTTGAGCACGAGATCGGGCGTGCCAGTCTTCGGGTCTGTGACTTGGCCTCCGTTCGACGCTGTGCGCTCCTCCTCGGAATGGCGCCGCGCCATTAGCGCAAAGGAAACGTCCTCGTTGCTGAGCAGGGTATCCCGAACAGCACTCAGGTACTCAATGGCACGCTCTTCGCTGGGAGGCGTTTTGATGAGGATATGGTTGAGATCGAGGGTGTTTCCGCTCTTTGAGTTGACGCGGAGGATATGGTACCCGTTCTGGCTGTCGTTGTAGAAGACCTGCGAGACTTCCCCGACCGGGGTCTGGGTTACGACCGCGGCAAACTCGGGAACCAGGTCATTTACGCTCACGCCGGTGAGCCTTCCCCCCGACTGTGCGGTTCCCGAATCGTCCGAATATTTCCGGGCCATGGACGCAAACGAGGCCTTGTCGCTGACAATCGAGTCGCGAATTGCGGAAATGAGCGACTTCGCCTCTTCCCGCGCCTCCTCTGTGGGCTTCGGATACCGCACGATGTGGGAGAGCCGAACGGTCTTGGGCACGCGCGGCAGCGAGTCTTTCGGGATCTCATCGAACCATTGCTTGACCTCGCTGGGCGTAATCTCGATCTTGCGCTTCCGGCGTTCCCGCAGCCTAGTCGCTAGGAGCTGATCCCGGAGGTCATCCCGGAAACTCTTTTTGATCTCAAGAATGCTCTTCCCATAGATTTTCTCTAGCTTCTTTTCCCCCCCGGCCCGACGCTTCAGTTGTTTGAGTCGGCGGTTGAGCGCGTTTGTCACCTGCTGATCCGAGATCGTAAGCGTCGTGTCCCGACGTGCCTTTTCGGCGAGCAGGTTCCGGTCGACCAACTGTTGGAGGCTCTTCATCCAGAGATCAGATGAGAACGAGACCCCCTGGCGCTGGGTCTGTCGACGGACGAGCTGGTCCACTTCGGATTTCAGGACGATGTTGTCGCCCACCACGGCCACGATCCGGTCTACCATCTGCCGGTCCTGTTGAGCGTGAACGAGAGTGGGGGAGAGGCCCGTTGCCAGAATCAGGGCCCCGAGAACGAGACCGCCGATGGCAGAAGAGACGCGGCTGGAGAAGGCAGGAATGCGGTGCATGCAGGACGGAAAGGTTCAATCAGAGGCGAGTGGATCTCAGCGGGACTGAGATCGAGGAAGCTCTAGGACGCCGTCGGCTCGAGCCTCACTACGGAGGCGTTGAACCTCGCGTGTGTACATCTGTTTCCGAGCGCGAATTCGGAGACGCTGCCGGATTCGGTCTGCGAACCAGCTTAGTTTGGGCTCTGCCCCCTCGGAAAAGCGACGAACGAGTTGCAGGACGTGGTATCGCTGATCTTTCTGAACGATCGCTGCCATCTCTCCCTCGTCGAGCGCCGACAGGGCGTTCTGGGAATACGGGAGCTGTTGGGTCAGCCGCCGCTCCGGCTGAAATCCCCGGGAGATCTGAACCGCTCGGGACGAGTCGGCGGCGTACGTGCGCACAAGACGGGTCCAGAGAGAATCGGGGCGGGCTGTGTTGCTGCGTAGCTTCTGGCGGACGGTCTCGGCCGCTGCGCTACTAGAGGTAGCTAGGTACCGGACGTTCACGTACGGCTCGCGGAGCCGCATCTGGTCTTTGTGCTGCTCGAAATATGTGCGCACGTCTTCCCGAGAGAGCGAAGGGGTTGCCTTCTCCTTGATACGGTTCGTTATCGCCGTGATGAGAAGTGAGCGCCGCTGCCGCTTCAGCTTTTGCTTGATTTCCTCGACGGAGGCGAGGTCGCGGCGCAGAGCCTCGCGATAGAGCAGTGTGTTCGTAACCCACTGGTCGATGGCTTGCTGCCGCGCCTCTGCCGAGTCGGGGATCGGTCCTATGTCGTCGAGCATGCGGCTCAGTTCATCCTGCGTAAGGTAGTGAGACCCCACGCGGGCCACGTAAGAGGAGGGGGGCTGCTTCGACCGACAGCCGACAAGGACCATCGCGAGGCATAGCAGGATCAGGATGGCCCGCAGTCCTCGGGAGGGGTCTTGAAGGAGGGGGACCAGCATGGGGGGAGGAAGGCCTGCGTAGGAGCTACGGCGCGGTGGTCGAGCCGTCGAACGGGGGACGAAGACGTTCCGGGAAGGTCTTCGCATTGTAGCGCTCTCGGAGGCGTCGGAGGACTCGGTCCTCGTAGACCTTCTGATAGTCTTGAATGACGCTACTCCGAGCCTCTTCGTATGTCTTCTGCCGGGGAGAAAGCCGCGTGTCCCGGATCATGAGGAGCGACTCGTTCTTCTTCGAGACGGGTCCCGTCATCTCCCCATCGCGAAGTGAGCGGACCGGCCGGTACACCTCGGGCGACTGGTCGGTGACGAGCGCGGTGTCGACCGAGACCAGCGAGTCCGAGGAAGCCCTCCGCACGGTGGAGGCGAGAGCGTGCGACTCTTGGTACGCCTCCTTATGAGGCTGCAGCAGGGAGTCGGTCGGGGCCCGTAGCACGATTGTTCGGACTCGCTCAGGGAAGCGGTACTGGTCTTTGTTCTCCTGATAGGTTGCCCGCAGCCCCGCCGTGTCCTGTGTGGCCGCCGTCCAGACCGAGTCTTGCATGTACCGGAAAAGGAGCACGCCCTCCCGGTATTCTCGCATCTGCGCAGCGAGCGACGAGTCCCGCTGGGCGAAGCGAGTGGCGGCGTACTGGAGGGCCTTTTCGTTCAGGAATGCCTCGATGAGCCCGCCCACGGTCGTCTGAGCGCCTCCGTCCATCTGGGTCAGATGACGAGCCATCTGACCCAGCGTGTAGGTGGAGTCTCCGAGCGTGGAGACGGCGGGGAGCGACCGGGATGCCTGATCGCGAAGGGCCAGAAGTGGGCGGGCAAGTGAGTCGACGGACGCGATGCCTGAGACGTCCAGGATGCGGGTCGTGTCCACCGTCACGCCGTGCTTGTCCCGAATCTCGTGGGCCAGGGCTGTCTTGCGCCGCTCCACGCGAGGCCGCCCGGAAATCTGCTTCTTCAGCTCGTCATACGTCTTCTCGAACGACTGGCGCTCATCCCGGCCGGTGAGCTTAATCAGATGGAGGCCGAGACGGGTTTCCACGACCCCCGAGATAGCGCCCGCAGTGTCGAGGGAGGCCACAGCCTGCCGGAAGCTCTCCGGGAGCGCCCGAGGATTCACCGCGCCGAGATTGCCTCCCTTCCGAGCAGAGCGGGGATCCTCGGAATGCGCTTTGGCTGCCTGGGAGAACGTCGTGCTACCGGTCAAAATCGCTGTGCGGAGCGAGTCGAGGAACTGGTGAGCAGCAGCAGAATCGCCCTTCGCTCGGCGGAGGATGTGGGAGATCTGAACTGGCGGTTCGGCGGGGCGACGGTCGTGCACCTTGATGATGTGATAGCCGTACTTCGTGCGAAAGATGTCGCTCACTTGGCCGGGATCGAGGGCGTACATCCGCTTCTCGAAGGGCTCTACGAGCTGGCCCGCCCGAACGTAGCCCAGACGCCCCCGGTATCCGCGGCGCCCCTTCTTCCGAGCCGATGGGGCGTCGGAGTTCCGGTAGGCGAGCTTGGAAAACGGAACGCCCCGGTCGAGGGAGTCGGCGATCTTCTGGAGGGTCCGGCGGGCCGCGAGGGTGTCCTGCTTGGAGGACGGACGAATCAGGATGTGGCTCACGTCAACCTCCTTCTTGCGACGCTCGTACAGGGTGCGGGCCACAGGTTCGTACACCTCCTGCCGCAGGAGCCGAGGCCGAGCGACCTTCTGGCGATAATTCCGGATGTCCTTCTGAACGCTCGAGAGCGTGTCCAGGCGGGCGTCCCGGGCGGCGCGCACTTTCAGTCGGAAATTCAGGTACTGGTCGAGGAACGTTCGGTACGCACTGAGAGAGGTATCGGGGGCCTTTGCCTGTCCTCCTACCGACGCAGCATACGCAGAATCCAACTCGGCCTGCGTGATCGTAGTGTTGGCGTACCGGGCGACCACCGTGCTCGACGACGAGCGTGCGTCGGGGCCCGAATCTTGGGTCTTCTGAGTTCCCCCACAGGCGACGCACACGCCGACAAGCAGGACGAGACCAATAGGCGTTCGAAACGACATCATGGAAACGACGAGAATTCTTGAAAGGAGCGGCCGCGCTCGCTGCTGAGGACCTGGAATTGACTTACAGGCTACCCCATACTACTGGACCGAGATTCTGGATTGCAACTCGCAACCTAGTACTGCACCAGGGTTTGACATGAGTAAGACGACTCCCGCAGGACAGGGATAGGACGGCTTCGTAACGAGCCGGGCCTGCCAATTGTGGCCCCAGCTTCGCGAAGCCGCCGGAAAAATCAGATTCTCTGAGGAACTGGGGTGGGGAGGGAGGCTACAACCTGTAGCTGCCGGGCTGCGGGCCGTCCAGGGCGCTTCCGCGTTCCCGTCCGGCGATTGAGCTTCCCCGGGTCCCGTTTCGCGTTGTATTTCGGAATCTGCCTCGTCGCACACC
>NZ_JBDGQQ010000130.1:0-6158 GCF_042218895.1 Salinibacter sp.
GCTTCGAGGGCCTGGCACGTCGAGCATCCGGTGCCGAGAATCGTAATGGTCATGGTGATCGGAGGGTTGTATTGAAAGACATCGATACTATGCGGCAAAAAAAGAGGAGGGCCGCCCCGCGCTATTCCGCGGACACCTCCTCCGTCTCCCGGACCGTCGAGAACCGGTCCATCAGTGTCGAGAGGGCGGTAAACGCCGTCTCGTCGACTCGATGGCGGACCATCGTGCCCTCCTTTCGACTGTGGATGAGCCCAGCCTCCCGCAGCACCTTGAGGTGGTGGGAGATCGTCGGCTGACTCAGGTCGAAGTAGTCCATGAACTCGCAGACGCAGATCTCGCCGCCGCCGTGGTAGATGAGGTCCACCATGCGCAGCCGGACCGGATTGGCAAGGGCCTTGAGTTGGTCGGCGCGGTGCTCCGTGGTCGTCTCGGAGAGTTTCTCTTCCGGCGACACACCGCAAGGACACGAGGACGGGGCAGAGTCGGGCATCGCGGATGGGACGGTGAGTGGTTATATTGGTAGCTATCTATATAGACAGGTGTAAATACTGTTCCGGCGGTCCAGGCATTCACGGCTCCTTCGCCTTTCCCTGATGCCGCGTACACGGGAAATCAACCCGCATGCACACAGCCAATGCGGGTGCCGCCGCATTGGCGGCCGTGATGCGGTAGTGGCCGCTCAGGATGGGGATCTCGTACTCCGTTTCGAGGACCTGGTGGATCGTTTCCTGCTCCAGGTCGTGGCCCTCCAGGAGCTGCGCGTAGAACATGGGAAGCCACGTCCGATCGAAGGCACCCGGGCGCCCGTCGCCGAGACGGAGGCGGTCGAGCCGCATCCCCGTCTGGTCGTCCGTGTCCAGATGCCCGGCGACCGCGGGCGGGCCGTTTCCGGGGCGTGATGCTCTACTGTTGCCGACGCGTCGAGCCGCGCCCGCGCCGTGTCCTGCGCAAAGTCGGTCAGGTGCACGAGGCCCTGTGCGGCCCGGCGCTCCTTCACAAACGAGCCAAGTCCCTGCCGGCGATAGATGTCGTTCTCACTTTCGAGCGTCTGGAGGGTCCGCCGCACCGTCACCCGGCCCCCGTCGAACCGATCCCCGACTAGCGCTTCATCTGTACGGGCACGTGCCCGAACGTCACGCGTCGACGCACGGTGCGGGTGGAGTCGTTTGTCCCCTGCAGCGTGGCCTCGGCGGTGAGGGCGCGCGGCCGGGCGTCGGTCCCGATCGGCCACGACGCGACGAGCTGCGTAGAGTCCCCGGGGGGACACTCCGCCGCGTGCACGTCGTCGAACTCCGTCCCGTCATCCACTTCCAGATTTCGGAGCGAGAGACGATACGCGTTCTTGCCGTCGTTCGTCACTGTCACCACCAGTCGGAAGACCCACGGCCCGTCCGACCGGCCCCAGATTTTCATCTCGGCGACGCGCTCCGAGACGGCCGTGGCGGGCAGCAGGTCGTCCCCGATGTGGACGGGAGCGGCCTCCGGCTCTTCGATCTCGCCTCGCTCCTCGGCCTCCACCTGCTCTTCGGCGTCCTCGTCCTCCCCGAGAAGAAAGGACCGGATTAGCGTCATGCCCTCGATCCCGAACGCCAGCCCGAACGCGAGGATCAGGAAGAACCGGACCACCCAGGGATTGATGCCTTCCACCTCGTCGGGCGCGGCTTGCGTCGGGCCGTCATCTGCATCGGAAGATGGGGTGTTCATAGAAGAGAGGAGCAGAAACCATCCAGACAACCGCCGGGGAGCGACCAACGTGCGAGCCCCCGGTCTCGCTCCAACACCCCCAGACGCCTAACGCAAAACGCACAACGCTCAACGCCCAACGCCCAACGCTCAACGCCCAACGCGTTTACACCGGCGAGGGGAAGGCCCCCGGCGAGAAGAGTCCGTTCGTCACCATCTCGGCCAGCGGCAGCGTGTAGGCAATGAGGACCAGCACCACAGCCACACCCATCCACAGCTTCAGGTTGTCCAGAATCTTCGGCGAGTGCTCCGGCCCGGAGAGCGGCGGGGGGAGAGTGTCGTCCACGTTCGTCGCGGGCGAGCCAGCCCACCACGTCCCTACGACCACCGTGAGGAAGAGGATCAGCGCAATGAAGAGAATGGTGCCCCCAATGGCCACCTGCCACTGCATCTCCGCCATCGTCCCGAACGGGACCTCGTAGTTAATCCCTGCGTACTCCGGCTCCGCCACGCGGCGCGGCACGCCCGCCAGGCCCTCGCGGTGCAGCGCATTCGACATGAGCGTCATGCCAATGAACCACGTGTAGGGCTGGGCGAGCGCGAGGCCCTTGAACTTGAGCTCCTTCCCCGTCAGCTGCGGCAGCAGCCAGTACGTGACGGCCATGAAGGTGAGCGCCACGGCGGTCCCCACCGTCAGGTGGAAGTGGCCGGGGATCCACGCGGTGTTGTGCACCAGCATGTCGATGTTGAGCGAGGCATTGATCATGCCACTAAAGCCGCCCGCCGCGAACATGATGCCGGCCAGGGCACAGCCCACGAATGCGGGCCGTCCCCACGGCAGCGCGCCCATCCAGGCAAAGTAGCCACTGCCACCCCGCTGGCGGGCCCCGTGCTCCATCGACGAGATCACCGTGAAGGCGGTCATGAGGCTCGGCAACAGAATGACGAGCGTCATGATGAGCGCCCACATCTTGTAAATCAGCGTGATGCCCGGGTCGGCGTACTGGTGGTGGTAGCCGATGGGCGTGGACAGGAGCAGGAAAAAGATGAAGACCACGCGGGTCAGGGGGTCGCTAAAGAGGCGTCCGCCCGAGAGCTTCGGCAGGATGGAGTACCACACGAAGTAGGCCGGCAGCAGCCAGAAGTAGACCACCGCGTGCCCGAAGTACCAGAAGAGCGTGCGCGGCAGCAGCGGATCGATCTTCTTCACGATCCCGAGCGACCACGGAATGAGGAGCACCACCACCTCCAGCGCCACGCCCAGCGAGCAGAGGTACCACATGAGCCACGTGAAGATGACCATGTAGGTCTGCAGCGGAATGCGGGCGTCGGGATTGTCGGCGCGCCACGTGCGGTAGGTCCAAAACCAGTCGGCGCCCGCCAGCCAGGAGCCGACGATTAGGAGCGCCGCGCCGATGTAGAAGAGCGGGTGGGCCTGGAGCGGGGGGTAAAAGGTGTAGAGGACCGCTGCACTGAGTCCAGTGCCCGGCACGAGGCCGCCGAGGATGGCCACGGCCGCCATTACGGTCCCCACGAGCATCATCCCGAACCAGGTCCACGAGAACGCCATGTTCTCCGGCTCGCGCTCCAGGCTGCGCGTCACGCCCCACTGGTAGAGGCCCACGATGAAGAACGTGGTGAAGACGAGTGCCAGCAGGACGCCGTGGCCGGTCAGTACGTCGTAGTATTGCGTCGACGACACAAATCCGCGAAAGACGTTCGTGCGGTGCAGGGCCTGAATCAGACCGAAGAAGCCCCCGACGCCGAGGGCGACGAAGGCGACGGCCAAGTTGGCCTTGACGACGCGCGCCGCTTTCGGATAGTGGTTGACAAACGTCATCGTGATATCAGGTTGCTCTCGTCAAACTCGGATTTAGGAACGATCTTAATCTCCCCCTTCATGTTGTGGTGGGCCGCGCCACAGTATTCGTGGCAGATGAGCCCGTAGGTCTTGGGCTCCGGGAATCGGGTCGTGAAGGTTGCGATCTGACCGGGAATCACCATGGAGTTGAGGTTGGTGCCCGGCACCTCGAACCCGTGGATGACGTCGGGGCTCGTGAGGTGGAACGTGACTTTCGTGTCGGCCGGGAGGACGAGGGGCTGGCCGGTGCCGGGCCGGAAGAGGAACTGCTGGGCAACCATGTATACCTCATAGTGATTTTCTTCGATTTTCCGAACCCCGGGATTTGCGAACGCTCCCTTCGACAGGACGGTGGTCGGATCCACCGGCTTTCCCTGCTCCACCCCCGGCACCTTCAGGTCCATGACGGTAAACCCGAAGAGCACGATTCCAATGAAGGAAGCGATGAGAAAGAGGGAGAGCCCAATCCAGAGCTTTTCAAAACGGTGAACGTGCATAGTCGGACGTACTCAATGTCGGGCATACTCAATGAATGGAAGGAGCGCGCGTGGCGAACTCGACGAAGTACATCAGCGCGTACAGCACGAGCAGGAGAACGAAGTAGGCCCCGGTGACGGCGAGCGTGCCGTAGGGCTGGAATTCATCGAGAGAAATCTCCCGGACCTTCTCCGAGTTCGCCTCCGGCGCAGGGGCCTCGTCCGAAGCGGTAGGGTCATCAGTTGGCATAAGGGAGCAAGGCCTGATTCATAGGGACAATGCATGAGGGACAATGCATGGAGGTGGATGGGCGGGCCATCCAATCGAGCGCCCGGCCGCGCACGCTCCATTTTCTCTCTCGTATGGTACTGGAGACGGTCCTGACCCACAAGGGCGCCACACACGACGATTGGGTGGGGCATTCTCCCACATGCCGTGAAGCTTCCTTTTACGCCTCAACACGGAGCCGGACGAGGCGTGCATACCAGACGCGCGGCCCTCTCTGCAGGTACGTCCATCGGATCTCTCCAGGATGGGCCTCCTCGATCCGGCGACGCACCGTTGCTGGATCCTGGTCGTCCACGAGCACGAACGAGCCGTCTGCCTCTAAGTCCTCGAACACTGCCAGAATGGCCTGCAGCTTCCGATCGGTCGGCAGTGGGCGCACGTCGAGGGCCTTGGGGGGAGTGGTGGACATATAGATGCGAATGCGTTAGTTTTGAAATTCTTGGGCCGCTAGTCCCATCGATCGCCCAGCGGCCCGCGCTCCGTCGCCGGTCGTTGGATAGCCCCAGATCCCCCAGTTCTCTTCTCGTCGCTGCCTCCCCATCATGGACGTATCGCGGGCGCGGATTGAAGACGCAATGACCGATCACGCCTTCTTCGGCGGACTGACCCCGGAGGAGCGTGATGCCCTCATCGATCTCGGCCGCGTGCAGACGGCCCCGTCCGGCACCATTCTGTTCCAGCACGGCGATGCCTATCGCGGCTTCTACCTCGCGATCGACGGCGCCGTCCACATCTATCGGCTCAGTTCGGAGGGGCGAATGCTGGTGCTCCACGTAATCCGGCCCGGCGAGTCGTTCGCCGAGGTGCCGCTGTTCGAGCAAGACGACGGGGACACCTACCCGGCCACCGCCGAGACACTGTCAGACAGCACCTTTCTCTTCTTTCCGAAAGAGGCATTTCTCGCGTTCATCGATCGGAATCCGCGCACGGCCCTGAACATGTTGGGCCAGATGGCCGGTCGGCTCCGCGCAGCGGTCCGTCAACTCGACGCCGTGTCGCTGCAGGACGTGCAGGAGCGGCTCGCCCGCCGTCTGGTCAAGCAGGTTCCCACGGTCCCCGACGATCCCGACACGCTCCCCACTATCGAGCTCGACGTGCCCAAGTCCGTTCTCGCCGCCGAGCTGGGCACCGTCCCCGAAACCCTCTCGCGGGCCCTGCGGGCGCTGGAGGAGCAGGATCTCATCCAGCGGGGACACGCCAACATCGCTCTGACGAACGTTCAGGGGCTCCGCCGCCTCGCTTGGGAGTGATGCGTGATTCGTGATGCGTGATTCGTGATGCGTGATTCGTGGTGCGTGAGGATGAGTGAGAGCCCGCCTCCACCGCTCGCCCCTTCTCCCATTCCCCCTCCCCACGCACTCTCACTCCCATGCTCCCGTGCCCCGTCAAAGGTCCGTCCGCCGGAGCCGGCGGCACGCAAGCGTCAGGACGAGGGCGGTCCAGGCCACGGCGAGCACGGCCACCCATGCGGGGAGCCATGCCGTCAACTCCGCAATCCAGGCGGCCTTCCCCGGTGCAGAGAAGGGCACGTTCTCCAGCCCGAAGAGCCCTGCCAGCCGCACTGCATCGACCGGGTTGAGCAGGAGGAGTCCGACCCAGAGCATCGGCACTCCCTGCAGCACCTCCACCCCTGCCCCCACCAGTGCCAGCGTGTCGTAGAGCGCGAAGGCGACGAACCACACCCCGAGCGCCGCCATGAGGCCGCGCGCCCGGCTCGTCGTGTACTGCCCCACCGCCACGCCCGCGCTCACGCTCACCACGACCAGCGCGCTCCCGAGGCCCCACAGCAGCGCTAACGCGCCCACGGACGGCGCGACGAGGGCCGCCGGAATGAGCGGCAGCAGGAGGA
>NZ_JBDGQQ010000131.1:0-27128 GCF_042218895.1 Salinibacter sp.
AGGTGCCGGAGCCCTGCATCACCTCGCGCAGCAGGTCGTCGGACGGGTCGGGCGGATTGAGCAGGATCTGTTCATTGGCCGCCTCGATCTCGACGTCCGTGATCATACAGAAGAAGTCGTACTGCTCCCCCTGGATGACCACGAAGGTGCCCGCCACCACGTTTTCGACCGACTCGCCCGGGTCGAGCTTCATCTCGATCCCGTCGTTCAACGAGCCGTGGGTGATGACGCCGATGTGCTCGGAACGAAAGCTCGTGTCTTCAAACATAGCGGGGGAGCGTTGGGAAGAGAGAGCGGTGGCGGGACTACGGGCAACGGGTCATCGGGCAGACGTTGGGGCCTCCCCCAAGCTGGGGTCGCCGTCGCGTCGTGGACGTCCGGGGACCCAGCGCGTGACGGAGGAGGCCGGCGGCTACCGGGAGAATATCGCCGATGAGGCCGAAGAGAAACCAGCGGATCATGCTCTTCAAGCCGCGCGGAGGGAACCGCACAGCGGCGTGGATTCTCGACACACCGAGCAGTCCCCGGACGAGGCGACCGGAGACGGAAGAATCGGACGGAAGAACGCGCATGGGTCCTGGTACGGCTTCCCGATGGATGAGTGTGCCTCTTGCCAGTTCGGGTCGGAGCGCCCGAACCGCTCGGGGATACGGATGCGCAGCGGGAGTCCTCTTAGATCGACCCAATCGTCTCGAAGATCCTTTCCCCGCCGCGTGCGGCTGGCAAGGGAGCTCCCTCCCCCTCAAGCCCTCTCTGGACAACGACCGGTCTTTCGATCATTTCTTCCGATACATTTCCAACCGGTAACACCTTCCTCCTCAGTCCCGGATCTCACAGTCGCACTTCTGGTTGGCCAAAGTCGACATTCGGAGAGCACTGACTACGTGCAACCAGTTCTCGAAAGAGGATCCAAGGATTGCCGCCAACTGCCCACAGTTTTACTCCATGATTTTCTACCGCGGCACGTACAAGCTGGTCCAGTGGGGACTGACAGGACTACTGGCCCTCCTCGTCCCCGTAGCACACGCCCACACCGTTCAGGATGCGTCCGGGCCGCCCAACCCCCGCATGGTTGCCGGAGTGCACGTAGATGAGCAGGCAGGCCCCCTCGCCGATGCCGAGGAAGCGCTCCTCCGTCGACTGTCGGAGAAAATGATCCCGCTCCCGGACACAATTCGGGTTCGTGTCGACTCCGTGCACTACGGGGTGTACTCTCCTCTCGGCGGCAAAATCATCTTGCTGAGCACAGACCGATTCCGGGCGCCGGACAGCCTTTCGCGAACCTCTCCGTACCTGTTCGGGCGCACTGAGGCGACGCCTCCTCGCTCCGGTCGTCCGCCTCCCCGCTACACGCACACCCTCGCCCACGAGCTTGCCCACTTCATTGTGCGGCGCCTCTCGGCCCCCCACCCTCGTCCAGCATGGGGCACGGCTCGCACACCGAGAAAAGCACGACTGGCCCGGGAGCTGGAAGCCGAGCTTGTCGCCGCGGTCCTTCAGGAGATCGCATTCGGGACCCGGTGGTCGGCATTGGGCTATCCCGACTCGGTCGATACGCCGGGCCTCCCCCCTCGCGAGACCGGTGCACTCATCCAGGAGTACCGCGGGATCTTGGCCGACACGTGGCGCCTGCCAGCAGCCGGGGCTTCGTAATGCCCCCCTGCTGCACGCCGCGTCCCGGCCGCCCGCTTCATCCGTTGTCGTCCTCGTTTGCGAGTTGCCCGCAGGCCGCATCGATGTCCTGTCCGCGGCTCCGGCGCACGGTCACGGTCACGCCTTCCTGCACGAGCACCTGCACGAAGCGGTCGAGCTGCTCCTCAGAGGTGCGCTCGAAGTTGAGCCCCTCCACCGGGTTGTACATCAGGAGATTTACCTTGCTGGGTGCCCAGCGGCTCACCTCGGCGAGGCGGCGCGCATCGGCCTCGCTGTCGTTGACGCCGCGGAAGAGGCAGTACTCGTAGGTCACCTGGCGGCCCGTTTTCCGGGAATAGTACTGGATCGCCTCTTTCAGTGCTGGCAGGCTCGTTTTCTCCGCCTCGTTCACCGGCATGATGCTGCTGCGGGTCTCGTTGTCCGGCGCGTGCAGGGAGACGGCCAGGTTGGCGCGCAGTTGATCGTCGGCCAGGTCTACGATCCGGCGCGCAAGGCCCACGGTGGAGACGGTGATCTTCTGCGCCGAGAGGTTGAGGCTGTCCTCGTCGGTGAGGATGGAGATGCTGTCGAGCACGGCGTCGTAGTTGAGGAGCGGCTCGCCCATGCCCATGAACACGACGTTCGTCACGGGCCGGCCGAAGTGCTCCTCGGCCACCTCGTTCATGTGCCACACCTGGTCGAAGATGGCCCCCGGTGTTAGGTTTTCGCGGAAGCCCATGAGGCCGGTGGCGCAAAACTCGCACCCCATCGCGCACCCCACCTCGCTCGACACGCACACCGTGAGGCGGCGGGCCTCTCCCCGCTCGTCGAGGGCCGGAATGAGCACGGTCTCCGCCTCCCGCCCCGACGGCAGCTCGAAGAGCGCCTTCACCGTCTGGTCGGCAGCCTGCTGCTGCTCGACGATCTCGATGTTCTCCACCGTCGCCTGCCGCTGGAGGCCACGGCGCATCCGCTTCGGGAGGTCCGACATGCGCTCGAAGTCCGACACGCCCTTCCCGTAGATCCAGTGAAAGAGCTGATCGCCCCGGTAGCGGGGCTCACCGTGCTCGGCCACGAAGTCCTTCAGCGCCGCGCGGCCCATTGTCTTGAGGTCCACGCGGTCTTCGGCGGTGCCGACGGTATGGGAGGCAGTTTTGACGTCAGGCATAGCAAGGAAGAACGCCGGATCTCAACTAGACGTTTCGCTTCGGCCATTATCCTCCTGGTTACTGCTGGAAGAACGGCCGCCGCACCTGCCACACGGCCATCCCGACCATGAGCGCAGCAAACCCCCCACTCACAGCAAGGCACAGGCCGGGGCCAGCTAGCGCAGCCGGGGCGGCTTCGGCGTGCAGGCCGTGTCGCAGGCCACTCACGGCGTAGGAAACCGGATTGGCCCACATGATCCACTGCAGTACTGGAGCTGCTCCCTCGATCGGGAACATAGCGCCCGACAGGAACCACAGCGGCAGCAGGAACAGGTTCATGAGAGCGTGGAAGCCCCGCGTCGTGTCCATTTGCCAGGCAATGGCGAAGCCGAGCGCCGTAAACGCAATTCCAGTCAGGACACACTCGGCCACGATCAGTGCGAAGCCACTGAGGCTCAGAGCAATGCCGAGCAGGGGAAGTGCCACGAGAAAGAGAAGCGCCTGCCCGGTTGCCAGGAGCGTACCGCCCAGTGCGTTGCCGAATACGAGTGCAGTCCGGGGCGCAGGCGCCACGAGCACAGCCTGCAGAAAGCCCGATGCGCGCTCTTCGATGACCGAGATCGTCGAGAAAATGGCGGTAAAGAGCAGGACGAGGGTAATGATGCCTGGAAAGAGAAACTCCATGTACCCCCCTTCGGCCGCGGCCCCCGATGGAGGTCGGAATGTGCCCTGAAAGCCGAGCCCGAGGAGCACCCACAGGGCTAGTGGCTGAGCCAGTGCTCCGAGCACCCGGCTCCGGTCCCGCACGAACTTGAGCATCTCCCGACCTGTGAGGGCCCCTACGGTCCGAAGTGCGTGCATAGCGAGGGGGGAGGGATGTGAGAGGGGAAACGTGAGGGACGATGCCGACGAGGGACGGATTCACCTTCGGCTACATGGCGCGCGGCACATGGGCAGGACGGGGGAGGGAACAGTCAGTCCTGGTCCTGTGCCCCGGTGACTTGAGCAAGTACTCGTTCCTGATCCGAATCCGGCACAGTGCCTGCGTGCACCATGAACACGTCCTCCAGGGTCGGGGTCCGGATCGTGGCGCTGCGGATGCGGTCGCCCACCGCCTCGTACAGAGCTGACAGGAACGCTGGGGGGTCCGAGGGGGCCACCTGCACGGTCGACCCGACGATCTGGGTAGACACGCCAAACTGGGCCTCGACGCGGTCGCTAAGCGCCGCTGGCGACTCGGTGTCCAGCCAGAGCGTCTCGTTTCCGAGCTCAGCCTTGAGCGCGTCCGGGGCGCCGTCGGTCACGAGGGCGCCGTTCGAGAGAATGCCGACGCGGTCGCAGCGCGCCGCCTCGTCCATGAGATGGGTCGCCAGAAGGAGCGTTGTGCCCTCCGCCTCCTGCAATCTCCGCGCGGCGGCCCAGAACGTGCGGCGGGCGGCCGGATCGAGGCCGGACGTCGGCTCGTCGAGCAAGAGCAGGTCCGGCCGGTGCAGCAGGCCACGGGCCAGGTCCACACGGCGCCGGAGCCCACCTGAGAGGCTGGATACCGCCTGGCCCGCCCGGTCGGCCACGTTGAGGCGCGTCAGCAACGCGTCCACGCGGTTGCGCCGATCCGCGCCATGTAGCCCGTAGAGCGACGCCTGAAAGCGCAGGTTTTCGCGGACGGTCAGGTTCTCATCGAGGGCCTCGGCTTGAAAGACCGCCCCAAGTCGCTGGCGGACCGTGTCCGGCTCCTGGGTCGTGTCCAAGCCAAAGACCTGGGCTCGTCCCTCCGACGGCGGCATGAGCGTGGCGAGGATCCGGAAGAGCGTCGTCTTCCCACTCCCGTTGGGCCCAAGCAGGCCGTAGAGCATGCCCGGCGGCACCTGGAGTGACACGTCGCGCAGGGCCACGTGCCCCCCGTAGCGGTGAGTCACTCCCTCAATGTCAACGGCCGGTGTCTGCATCTCTGACCAAGCGTGTGTGAGTGTGGGCACGGGTGAGCCCAACGGACCTGCGGGGCGAGGCGTGCACCGCGTCTCAGAGGAAGTGCCTCAAATGAACCAGTCCACCATCAGGATTCCTACCAGCGCCGGGATGTAGAGCACCGACGCCTTAAGTACTCGCTTCGCCTTCTGCCCGGTGCGTTCGCCCTGGAAGACGATGGTCGTAGCCAGGAACCACAGCCCAAGCGGAAGGACGGCGACCCCGTAGATCCAACTGGCGCTTCCAACGAGGGCGGGGAGCAGGCTTACCGGCACAAGAAGCGCGGCGAAGCCTATCATTTGTGCCGCGGTAGAGTCTCCGTCCGGCTCCACGACCGGCAACATGGCATAGTCGCCCCTCGCGTAGTCCTTGCGGTACATCCAGGCGAGGGACAAGAAGTGCGGCATCTGCCAGCAGGCGAGGATGCCAAAGATCGACCATCCTCCCGGTCCGAGGTGTCCAGTGGCGGCGGTGTAGCCGCCAAGCGCCGGAAGCGCTCCGGGCACCGTGCCAACCAGGGTGTTCCACTTCGTCTTGCGCTTTAAGGGCGTGTAGACGAAGAGATACAGCGCGGCCGTGAGCGCTGCGAGAACCGCCGTGAGGGCGTTGACCAGCGGACACAGAAGGCCGACGCTTGCGCAGACCATGAGAATCCCAATCCGACGTGCCACGTCAGGATCCACCCGTCCTGCAGGGAGGGGCCGGGCTGCCGTCCGCTGCATCTGTGCGTCGAATCTCCGCTCGAACACCTGATTGAGCACCCCCACGCCCCCCGCGCAGAGGGCAACGCCCAGCAGTGTCCACAGGAGCACCCACCCGTCAAGTCCTGCCGGGGCCCCGAGCAGGAACCCCGCGAATGCCGAGAGGGTGACGACGGAAGAGATTTCCGGCTTCGCCAGCACCGCGTAGTCCCAGAGCACCGCCCCCACAGAGCGTGTGGCAGACTGCGTGTCCGCCGCGGACGAGGAGGCCGCAACGGCCAAAGGTGTGTCCGACGACCCGTTGGACGGGGAATCCATGAACAGCGCGCACTAGGAAAAGGAAGAGCGAAAGGCGGAATCCGGCACCGAGCTACGATTCGACGCTGGCCAGTTTTGGTTTCGGGCTCTCCGCGGCCGACCGCTGCCCCGCACCGTCGCGACGCTGGGAAGCAAGAAGCGCCAGGACAACCGAGATCCCGAGCAACAAGGCCCCCACCACCACGTGAGACACCGTGAGAAGCACATACGCCACGAAGCCTCCACTTCCCGACACCTCGTAGAGCGTGAGCAGCAGAGTGGCAAGCCCAAGCGCAAACTGGAGCCCCATGGTTCCGAGCAGGACGTACGCCGTTCGGCGTATGGTCGGCACTTCGTCGAAGTGTTTCTCCGCGACCACAAACACTGCTAGGACGATCCCAACCACGAGAAAGGCCCCTGTGGTGTGCATGGCAGTGAGCCCCCCTGAAAGCCCCCTCCCCGGGTGGCGCAGTAGTGCCCCGAGCACAATCTGAAGATAGATGACTGCGGCAGCCCCGTAGGAAAGGCGCCGGAGACGTTGGGCCGCGCCGGTGGCCGGCAGGATCCCACGTCGATCCCGCCACGTCTTCGTCGTGAACAGCGTCATCGCCACGAGCACCGCAAAGAACAGCTGTGCAACGCAGGCGTGGACCATGGCGAGGTCCCTGGATACCCAAAGCACACGCAGGCCGCCGAGAATGCCCTGCGCAACGACAAGCGCCACGGCCGCGAGGCCGAGTTTCCGCATCCATGCGCGGGGATCGGCCCACCAGGTCCATGCGGCGAGCACCACTGTGAGCATGCCTACGAGGCTTGCGATGAGCCGATGGCCGTGCTCCGCCAGATAGGCAGGAACCCTCCACCAACCCTCTGTCGGGTTAATCAGATTGTAAGAGCCCAGTGAGGTCGGCCAGTCCGGAAAGGCCATGCCCGCCTCGATGCTGGTAACGACACCTCCCCACGATAGGAGGAGGACCGTCGCAAACACCGTGCCCGCTGAGAACCAGCGTCGCCACGTCCAGTTCAGACGAGTGGAGCGCACAGCCTTTCGTTCCATCGGAAACGAGCAGAAAGATTAGTTCGGTCTTGTCTACCCCCGATTCTCTCACAAAAGGGGGTATTTTCGGTTCCGTAAAGAGGACGCGAACGGAACCATTGTGGAGTGCGCTTCTACGCCCTGTCGGCAATCACTTTCCCCCTTCCCCTGACTCTTCTGTTACGATACACCACCGTCCCTGTCCGTCACACATTCTTCGCTTTCCATGACTGAAGACGACACCCTCATCGCGTCCATTTCCGGCATTCGTGGTATCGTTGGCGGGGGGCTGGACCCGTCCGTCCTTGTCCGATACGCCGGGGCTTACGGGAGCTGGTGCCGGAAGCGGGCCGATGCCACGGGACGCAACCCGCTCGTGGTGGTGGGGCGCGACGCTCGGCCCTCCGGCGACGCCCACGCGCAGGTCGTCGTCGGCACGCTCCGTGGCATGGGGTGTAACGTGCTCGACCTGGGCCTGGCGCCCACCCCGACGGTCGAATTGACGGTCCTCCAGGAGGAGGCGGCCGGGGGCATTGTCCTCTCGGCGTCCCACAACTCCGAGGAGTGGAACGCCCTCAAGCTACTCAACGAGAACGGCGAGTTTCTCACGCCTGCGCAGGGAGAGACCGTGATTGACCAGGCCGAGGCCGGTGAGGCAGCGCCCGTGGAGTACACAGATCTGGGCGCCTACCGTACCCGGGACGCCCTCCCCGAGCACGTCGACGCTATCCTGAACCTCAGCTTTACCGACCCGGAGCGAATTGCCGCCCAAAACTTGACCGTGGCCGTCGACGGCATCAACTCGGTGGGAGGCGTCGCGCTGCCGCACCTCCTTCATCGCCTCGGAGTGGCCGAGGAAAACGTGCACTGCCTCCATTGCGAGCCTACCGGCCGCTTTGCTCATCCCGCCGAGCCCCGTCCCGACCACCTTACCGGACTTACAGAGGCCGTGCTCGAGCACGACGCTGATCTCGGTCTCGCGGTCGATCCCGACGCCGATCGGCTCGCCCTCGTGGACGAGAAAGGGCGGGTTATCCTTGAGGAGCTCACGCAAGTCCTCGCGGCGGATTTTCTGTGGCGGCACCGCGAAGGCCCCTTCGTCACCAACCTGTCCTCGTCCCAGGCCATCGAAGATGTGGCCGCCCGGCACGGCCAACCTGTGTACCGGTCGGCCGTCGGCGAAATCAATGTTGTTCAGCGCATGAAAGATGTGGGTGCGGTGCTCGGCGGCGAGGGCAACGGTGGGGTCATCGTGCCTGATTTGCATTACGGCCGGGACGCCCTCGCCGGAGCGGCGCTGATCCTCCAGCACCTGGCCGACTCCGGGCAATCCCTGGGGGCCCTTCACGACCACATGCCCCACTACGCCATGGCGAAAGACAAGCTTCCCCTCCCTGACCTTCCCACCCAAGACCTCTTTACCGCCGTGGCGGAGCGCTACGAAGAGGAGGAGCTGTCGACCCTCGACGGCCTCAGAATTGACTTTGAGGACACCTGGGTGCACATGCGGCCGTCGAATACCGAACCCATTCTTCGGGTCTACGCGGAGGCCGGCACCGAGGCGGCGGCGCAGGACCTTACCGACCGGTTCAAAGACGAGCTGCGCGATCTGGCAGCGGCCCTCCGCTGAGGAACGATACGGGTCCCGAGTCCTGGAAATTTCACAGTACGTTCACCATGTAACGGTCGGGCAATTCCAAAAAACTGGAGGAACGGTCGCTCATTACGTTTAATTTGAGCACTTGACCTGGCGGGTCGAGTGCCCAAGTATCGGCTCCTCTTCAGCGGCCTTACAGTTCGGAGCTGTCCCGTTCGCTCGGCAGGTACTCGGGACACGGACCGTTCCTAGTTCCCAGTAGATCGCTGCTATGACTGAACACCACGATTCTTCCCACGACCTTGCGTGGTATCGATCCCGTTGGGAACAGCTGATGGATCTTCTTCCAACGTCCGACCCCTCGGAGGTTCTCTCCGAGGTCCGGGCCCTGCGTGAGCGGAACGAAGCGCTTGAGTCACAGCGAGAAGCCCTAGCCGAGGCAGGCATTGAGGGGTCTGAGCAGGCCCTCCGCATGATCGAGAACATGAAGAAGCAGCTCGTCGATCTCTACGGGGAGAAGGAAGCCGCGGAGCGTGCCAGTGAGCAGATTCGCGGCGGTCCCTCCGCCGGTGACACGTTCGAGCAGCTGCGGCGCTTCCACGCGCTCCAGGCAAAGCTTCACCGCAGGCTCGGCCTCTCCTCCCCGGAGGACATCATCGAGATGGTTGAGAATCTTGCCGACCAACTTGAGAGCCTCTACCAGCGTAACGGCCAGATCAACGGAGCATCGTCCCCGAGCGGGACATCTGAGATTTCGGATTCGTCCTCATCCCCCCCAGAGCGCGATCTGGAAGTGGAACTGGGCCTCTCCGACTCCGAGGCGGTCATTACGATGGTGCGCAGCCTCGTCCAACAGCTTGACGAGCTGTATGGCACACGGGAGCGCCTCGCCCGCCTTGGCCTTGACGACCCCGAGCGCATCGTCGAGACAGTGGCGAGCATGCAGAACCAGCTCGAGGCCCTCTACGAGCAGCAGGAGCAGCTGTCGGAGCGGGGGATTGACAGCGTCGACCACGCCGTGTCGATGATCGAAGACATGGAGGTGCAACTTAACGAGCTGTACGACGAGCGACGCCGCGTAGCGGAGCAGAGCTTTGGCGGCGTGAAAGACACCGCCGAGCACCTCGAGGCATTGACCGATCGGCTGCGCACGCTCGCCCACCAGAAGGAGACCCTGCAGGAATGGCGCACCACCCTCGAAAGTGAACTCGAGGCTCTGAACCTCCGTCTCGATACCAGCAATCCTGAGGCGATCGCTCAGCTGATTCGGAGCATGGAGGAGCAGCTCCAGGTCGTGTACGAGGACCGGGAGTTTTACGCGCATCCCGCCGTGTCCCCCACGACCGAGCCTCTCCTCTCGGAGCGGGAACGGGATCGGTTAGGAGATATGTCGGACGAGGAACTAGACGCCCTTCCGGCAGGGGCGTTCTGCGTGGACAGCCACGGCACAATTTTGCGGGCCAACGAGAAGGCTCTCGAATGGCCGGGCGTCGTAGCCGACACGCCGGAAGCCCTGGAAGGACTCCACTTTTTTACGGAGCTCGAGTCCGACATTGACACCGCCTTCTTCCGGCAAAAGGTCAAGGAGGAGAGGGAGTCTGATGCGGTGGATCTCCCGTTCCTCTACTGGCACGCTGAGGAGGAGGATCGCTCCTCCCCTCATCTGGCCTTACACCTCTACCGCGCCGCTGATCAGGCTGCCACCTGGATTCTTTTCCAGTCGCGGCAGTAGGCCGATCGCTGCTTTGTCCCCATCCGCTTCCGACTTCTACGACACGCGTGATGCCTGACGGAGCTTCCGACCGAGAGTCGACCGATTCGCCCCCCGCGGGTCCTGCCGACAGGCCCGAGGCGTCCCCTCCCCGCTCGAAGTCGACGAGCGATGCCTTGCACTCCGGAGACGAGAGTCCGCTCTCCTTTCAGGGCGAAAACGTTGGCGAACAGTTGCAGTATGCCAGCGACGAGACCCTCAATGAAGTGGACTTCGGCATCGTTAAGCTCGACGACGAAGGGATCGTGCAGTTTTTCAATCAGTACGAGTCAGAACTTAGCGGTGTGACTCCCGAAGAGGCTGAGGGACGGAGTTTTTTCACGGAGGTGGCTCCGTGCACGAACAACCGGCTCTTCCGGGGTCGTTTCAGGAAGGGAGTCCGTCGGGACGAGCTCGATGAGACGCTCACGTACACCTACACGTACAGGATGCGTCCCACGCTTGTCGACGTTCATCTGTACCGTGACTCGTCGGGTAATAACTGGATCATGGCGAAGGAGTACTGACTCGAATACGTGGGTAATGCCCCCGGCCCATCGCCCCCCTAGTGTCGTCGGTGCCTCGTTCCGACTGACAAGGAGGCTTTCCCATTTCTGCTCTTTGCTTCGCTGCACGACCCACACACGTTATCCCCAATGAAGACAGATGGCTCCCCGAACAATTCGGAGAGCAACGGGCTGCCCCGTACGAGGGAGTCTCCAGAGGCCGTCGAGAGCCTTCAGGACGCCCTCCGCCACTGTCCTGCTGTTGGTGAGGACCTGGACACAAATCCCTGGCACGATCTTCTCTACGACCGCCTCCGGGACCGCGCCCTGCCCGCCCTGATTACCGACGGGACGATTACCCCTGCGGCCTCCCTCTGGACGGGGTCGCGGTTGTGGACGGATGCCTTCCGTGCTGCGGGCCTTCAGGCTGGGGACCGTCTCGTGATCGCCCTTCCCCCCTCCACAGCCTTCGTACAGGTCCTCGTAGCAGCCTTGTGGGAGGGGCTCACCATTGCTCTCGCGTCGCCCGACGACGACATCGAGGCCCTGCTCCCGCAGCTCGACGCCCGCGCGGCCGTTGCGTCCCATCCGAGCCCGCGCGCCTGGGGATCGGACGAGTACACGGGGCCGAGCTCAACACCTGACTCCCTCCGATCTGCCGAAACGGAGCGCACCCCCGACGTTCGCTTCCTGCTCCGAACCTCGGGGACGACACAGCCTGCCCGCTGGGTTGCCCTTTCGGACCACAACGTGCTATCGGTCCTGGCGAGCCATCTCCCGCATTTCACCCTGCAGAATGCTCGCGTCCTCTCGGTCCTGCCCTGGGCCCACGCCTTTGGACTGGTCCTCGACCTCTTCCCGGCACTTCTGGCCGGCTCCGAGATCGTCCGCGATCCCGACGGGGGACGCAACGCATCGGGGCTCGTCGGGCTCGCCAATGCGTGGGATGCGACCCATCTGTCAGCGGTTCCCCTTACGATTCAGCGCCTTCTCGACCACGAGCGGGGGCCTTCTCTGCTCAAGCGCCTCAACGGGGGCATCGTTGGCGGCGCCCCGGTCTCGGGCCCCCTCGCCGATCGCCTCGCCCAAACGCGCCTCCGGGTCGGGTACGGTCAGACCGAGGCAGCCCCGGGCATCGCCCTGGGGGCGCCCGGTCGGTGGGCCGCCAACTACCTGGGTCGGCCTGTAGGCTGCACGGTCGAGGTGGCGGAAGACGGGGAGCTTCTGTTCGAGGGTCCCAACGCATGCATTGGGGTCTGGCAGGACGGAACGCTTGAGCGAGCCGATCCGAACCGGACGGTCCACACGGGCGACCTCGTCAGTCGGGACGGAAAGGATCTGTTCTTTCAGGGACGAAAGGACATGGCGTTCAAGCTGTCCAATGGTCGTCTCGTGCAGGCGGGGACCCTGGAGGCACAGCTCAAGGGGGCTCATCCTTCGTTGCGCGACGTTTTGCTGTTTACCCCGAACGGGGAGGACGTGGCCGTTGCGCTCTGCTCCGACGCTCCCCCGTCTGAGCTGCCCTCTCAGGAGCAGCTTCAGAGTGCTCTTGGGTCCCTCGGGGCAAAACTTAGATGGAGCACGGCCGTGCCCCCCGAGGACTGGGTGATGGAGGCGAAAGGAACGGTGGACCGGACGAAGATGGCCCACGTGCTCACAGAGCACCATCTGTCTCGGTAGGTCGTGCCGGCCTCGCCGCCGCCCCGGCTCCTCAACTCGAACTCTCCTGACTGCCCCCGCTCATGCCTAGCCGTTCTTCTCTCTCCCTCGGCCCCGACGTCTCACTGGCCTGCGAGGAGGTCGAGCGGGCCGCTCTTCGTGCTGGCACGAGCCTCCAGACGACAGATGCAGCCGACGAAGCCCTCGCGTCCGCCCGGTCGGCCCTGAACCGTGCCCGTGCGGAGGGACGCTCCATTTACGGTGTGACGACAGGACTCGGCCCCCTCGTCGACGAAACTGCTGCTTCGGAGGAGGCCGACCGTGGGGGCGAGCTGATTGCTCACCTCGGAACGGGAGCCGGGGCCTTCGCCGCTCCTCCTCTCGTCCGGGCGACGATGATCGTTCGGCTTCAGGCACTGGTGCAGGGGCATTCGGCTGTGCGGCCCGCCCTCGTGGACGGTGTCATGCGGGTGGTGGAGGCCAATCTAGTGCCGGCCGTCCCCGAAATCGGATCGCTGGGCGCAAGTGGTGACCTCACGCCGCTGGCCCACGTGGCTCGCGCCTGCACGGGGGAGGGATTTGTGGTGGAGGACGGCGATCAACTCGTGGATGCCGACGAGGCCCTAGTGGAGGCCGGGCTCTCCCCTCTGAGTCTGGACCGGCGGGACGCTCTGGGACTGGTGAACGGCACCGCCTTCATGACGGCCTACGCGGCCCTCGCTCTGGCCCGCGGCTGGCGCCTCCTGGAACGGGCCGAGGCCCTCACCGGCTGGATGTATCGCCTCCTCGGCTGCTCTCTGGAGGCCCTGGACGCCCGGCTCCACGAGGCTCGCGGTCACTCCGGGCAGGCAGAGAGTGCCGCCGCCATCCGGGAGGTGGCGACGCAGGGTGAACGGGTCTCCTCTGCGGACCGCCCCCTGCAGGAGGTCTACTCTCTTCGCTGCGCCCCACAGGTCCTCGGGGCCGTTCGGGACCAGCTCCGGTACGTCCGAGGACTCGTCGAGACGGAACTCAACGGGGCCACCGACAATCCCGTGCTCGACGCGGAAGACGCCGACGTGCTCCACGGCGGCAACTTTCAGGGCCAACAGGTGGCCTTCGCCGCGGATGCGCTGAATGAAGCCCTCACGCAGGTGGGCGTGCTGGCCGAGCGTCAACTGGACATGCTTCTCTCCCCCGATCAGAATGGTGGCGCCCCACCCCTTCTCGCCTGGGAGCCGGGCCCGAACAGTGGGTTTGGGGGCGCTCAACTCACCGCCACGGCCCTCGTGGCCGAGATGCGTAGTGACGCTCAGATGGCGGCCACTGCGTCGATCCCGACGAACGGCGACAATCAGGATGTCGTTTCCATGGGCGCCCTCGCGGCCCGGCGGGCTTACGGCCAGACCGACCACCTCGCCCCAATTCTCTCAGTCGCAGGCCTCGCACTTGCTCAACTTACGCACCTCCGCGCCGGAGGTCGGGCCGACGGACCGGCCCCGAACCCGCCGGATTGGATGCCCGCGTTTGATCCGGTCCGGAAAGACCGCGCTCTCCGAAACGAGATCGATCGCCTGGCCGATCACTGGCTGTCTCCATCCTCCTCGTAACTTCACTCCTCTTGTTCCCTCCGACCACCATGCCAAGACCAGACGATACTGCCCCTGACCAGGAATCTGTTTGGGATTACCCGCGTCCGCCCGCCCTCGAACCCGCCGAGCGGCGCATTCGGGTTGTCTTCAACGACACGATGATCGCCGACACCACCGATGCGGTTCGTGTGCTCGAAACGAGCCATCCGCCGGTCTACTATCTGCCCCCTGAGGACGTGGCGATGGAGCATCTGGAGCAGGAGTCCCGAACGACGATGTGCGAATTTAAGGGCCGTGCCACCTACTACACAGTGACCGTGGGCAACCGCTCGGCCCGGAGCGCGGCCTGGGGCTATCCCAATCCCACGGACCGGTACGCCGAGTTGCAGGACTACATCACATTCTACGCCAGCAAAGTCGATAGCTGTTACGTCGGTGACGAGGAGGCTCGTGCCCAGGAGGGCGACTTTTACGGGGGCTGGATCACCGACGATGTTGCGGGGCCTTTCAAGGGCGGTCCCGGCACCATGGGCTGGTAACCGCACGGCGCATGTTTACCCTCTCGGCTGGACCGGTCAGACCTGGGAGAGCGCATGGTCCAGGTCGTCCCGGAGGTCGTCGAAGGACTCGACCCCGACGCTGAGGCGAATCAGAGAGTCCGTTAGGCCAATCTTCCGCCGCTCTTCGGCCGGAATCGAGGCGTGTGTCATCGATGCGGGGTGCTCGATGAGGCTCTCGACGCCGCCCAGGCTCTCGGCGAGGGTAAAGACATCGGTGGCGTCCAGGATGGCGAGGGCCTTTTCCATGTCGTCGTCGGCGAGTTCGAAGGAGATCATGCCGCCGTAGTCCGACATCTGCTTCTGCGCCAGGGAATGGCCCGGATGCGAAGGCAATCCGGGATACCGGACGCGCCCCACTTCCGAGCGCGCATTGAGCATCTGGGCGAGCCGGCGCGCGTTTGCACAGTGCTGCTCCATGCGCAGGTGAAGCGTCTTGGTCCCGCGCAGGGTTAGAAAGCAGTCCATCGGCCCCGGGGAGGCCCCAGTGCTCTTGACCTGGAATCGAAGGCGTTCGGCCCACTCGTCCGAGTCGGTACACACGGCCCCAAGAATAAGGTCGGAATGCCCGCCGAGATACTTAGTCGCCGAGTGGAGCACGAGGTCCGCCCCGTGCAGGAGGGGCTGCTGGAGATACGGCGTGGCGAAGGTGTTGTCGACCGCGACCGTGATGCCGTGAGCATGCGCCCGTTCGCTGAGCGCTTCGATGTCTACGATTCGCATGAGCGGATTCGTGGGCGTCTCCACCCAGAGGAGCGCCGTATCGTCGGTGAAGGACGCCTCTACGGCTTTCGGGTCGCCCATGTCTACGAACGTCGTTTCGATGTTGAGGGGCTCAAAAACCTGCCGGAGTAGCCGGTGGGTCCCCCCGTACAGGTCGTCCGTGGCGACCACATGATCGCCGGGGCGCAGGCTCTTCATGATGGCGTCGATGCCGGCCACCCCCGAGCTGAAGGCAATCCCGTGGTCGGCCTTCTCGAGGGCAGCGAGGTTCCCTTCGAGCGCAGACCGGGTGGGATTAGACACCCGCGAGTACTCATGTCCCTTGTGCTCGCCGGGTGCTTCCTGGGCGTAGGTGGAGGTCTGATAGATGGGCGTCATGACCGCTCCCGTCGCCGGATCGGGCTGCTGCCCAGCGTGCACGGCACGGGTGCCAAACCCTGAGGGCGCGTCTTCGCTGTCGCCTGGCGGATTGGAATGAGAAGTGCTCGCCATGATGCGGGTGCGTTCCGATAGAAGAAGCGCTGTTCACGAAGGATCGTCTGTGCACACGTCCCTGTGCACCATTCCTGCTCTGCGGTCCGCCGGCCTCGCCCTCCGGCAGTTCGCCCGGGCGGCGAGCGTTCCCGACCTTGTCTCCGGCCCGGGACCGGGGATTGGCCTGGTCGACAGGCCTCTCAGGACGAACGCTTGCTTGAAGAAAGACCAAAGCTCGTCAAGAGCCCGGGCGATCTAGGTGTCTCTCCTCTCTTACGTACCAATCCCCGGGCCTCCGGTTGGAGACCCGGGGGGTCAGGTCGTCTCATTGGATGTAACATCCGGGTTTGGGATCGGCCTGACATCCGCTAGGGACTGCTAGCCTCCACTCCCTCCGCTTTCATTCTTCGTTCCCTCGCTGCCCATTTGCCCAGCACACTTCTCGACTTTCTGTGCCTTCTCTGTCTGCTGGGTCTGAACATATGCCTGGACCAGGGCCTGGCAGGCGTCCTTGCGGTACTGTCCCCCCTTCCCGCTCAGCTGCTTGGCCCGCTCGAGCGGTGGAATGGATTTCCTAAACATCTTGAGTCGCGCCTGATCAAGCGCCTTCAGCTTCTTCTTCTCTTCCTCGGTAAGCTTGCGGTTCTGGTTTACAAGGGAGTCTCGCATCGTGACGAGACTATCCTGAAGCTCCACTCCCTTGTTCAAGTATGCCGCCCCGAGGTTGTATTGCTTCTTGGGATCGTCAGGATCGAGCTCTACGGCCTTCGCCAGCTGCTCCGCTGCACTCTCATACTTGTCCTCGTTGAGCAGAAGAGAGCCGTAGTTGTACCGGTAGGTGGCGTTTTTCGGGTTCTTTTCAATTCGCTTCCGATAGATCTCTTTCGCCTGCTCCGTCTTCCCGGCTTGATTGAGTGCGTTTAGGCGGTAGTTCTGAAGCTGAGCGAGGGGATCCAATCCGGTGAGATTCTCGGAGATCGACGCGGTGTCGGACTTGGCCGTGGCCTGATCACTCGCGATCTGGGAGCCTTGCAGAAAGAGACTCACCCGCAACTGTCCTTTTGCCTTGCTTTTCTGAAAGGAACCAGCCACCCTCCCACTGCTGGTCGACAGCTTGATCCTGTCCGGAATCGTCCCGCTCACGCTCCGGGACGAGCCCCCAACCTCGACGGTGCCCGTGTACTTCAATCCTCTAGTCCCCGAGATCTGGAAGTGCGTGGGCCGATCTGAGAGGTCGTCGATGGCCTTTTTTGCGAAACTTATGACCTTCTCCGGGTTGTTATTCTGCAGATACAACTGCGTTAGGATGATGTACGCATTCTTGTTCGGGGCTTCCTCCTTTTTGATGTAGCGTTCCAGGATCGGAACGACCTTTTTCTGCATCTGGGCCTGTTTCTTTCCCTCTGCCTGCTGGGCAGCATTGAGACGGGCGTATGCCTCATTCAGGATGGGGCCTGTTGAGTCGGGACGTATTGCTCCTGCGGCCTTAAAGAAGGCGGCAGCCCGGAGATAGTCTTTCATTTTGCCCGACCGACGTGCACGCTGGAATCGCTGGGCTCCCTTTCGGTACTCTTGAATGTATGCGAGCTTGCGCTGCGACTGAACCTCGCTTCGCCGCCCGGGATCGAACTTGATGGCCTTCTCTTCGGCCTGCCGGGCGCGCTTATAAAGCTCCGCATACCGCTCCGGAGACACTGAGCTGTCGGCCATCTGGCGCAGAATGCGGGCCCTCATCATGTGAGCCTTTACATTGGCCGAATCCTTCGCGAGTGCCGAGTCTACGTTGGCCAGGGCCCGCTTGTACTCCTGCTTTTTCATAGCACTCTCGGCTTCGCTCATGTTGGGATTTCCGGCCGAGCAGCCAGCGAGAGTTGCGAGTACAGCACCGGTCAGAAAAACTGCGAAGACCGCCGATTGTCGCGTCGTCATCATGGGGGGATTCAGGGTGAGTCAAATTTGATTGAGATCCGTCGAGGATCCCGACCGTCAGCAGGGCACGCCGGTATGCGAATGCCCGCCGGGCCGAGTGCCGAGCCGACGGGATCGGGGGAGTGAAAAGCATCCCTCATGATATTGGGAATGAGGAGGCCATGCAATACGTTTCAGAGGCTTGTCCGTGAACTTTCGATTCATCGACCGGAATTGAGCACGTTGGAACTGCTTCACGGCTTTCCTTTTTTGGTGCAGGTGCCTCCCTCGCCCGTCGGCCCGTGGCAGGCAGTCCCTTTTTCGTGGGGTCGGACCGTCACTGGCACAGGTGCCCTGCGTCTGCCTCGCTCTCTCTGTTCATTCCGCCGTCCCGCATGGAATCGACCGATTCCCAAGACTCACTCGTCACGCTCAGTCTTCGGACCCTGCTCCACGAGGTCCTCGACTACGCGGGCCTGTTCCCCCCCGCCGACCTGTCGCTCCGGCGGGCGCTTCAAAATTACGACCAGTACCGGGGTGACCAGGAGGCATGGATGCTGTCACGCTTCGTCCTCCCGGTCCGCCGTCTCCCCGACCTGACCACATACCGGGCGCTGCTCAAAAAGGGGGATCCCTATCAGTTCTCGGTGCTTGGGACCGGCGGCGACGATCCGGACACGTTCCTCGCAGCCTTCAATCGCGACCTAGACGTCATCGAGGCCTTCGACGCCGACCACGAGGAGCGAGCGCAGGTGGACGTTATGGAGGTGCCCCTTCCAGATTCCCTGATCGGATCTTCTCAGACGGACGTTGCGTCCTTCCTCGACGCTGTGAGCCGCAAGCTCGTCGCGAGCGGCACGGCGAAGCTTGATCTGTTTCTCGAGCTGCCCCTGCGCCCCGACGACGCCGTCGAGGGTCTTACGGACCTGTGTGCGGCAGTGGCCGACCACAACAGCCAACAGGCCGTGCCTGCCCGCACCCTGGTGGGACTGAAGATGCGATGTGGTGGAGCCGAGCCCACGGACGTTCCGGCCGTAGAAGACGCGGCAGCCCTTATCGCGACCTGCCGGAACGCAGGGATTCCCTTCAAAGCAACGGCGGGCCTGCATCATCCCATGCGCCACTACGACGACGGGCTTGACACCGAGGTGCACGGGTTCCTCAACATCCTCGCCGCCGCCGTTCTTGCCGCCGAGCACAACTTGAAGAAGCCTGACATTCAAGCCGTCCTTTTCGAAGAGTCGGCGGATCACTTCCGCTTTCTCAAGGAGGGGCTTGCTTGGCGGGATCTCACCGTTTCTCTCGACGGGATCCGCCATGCCCGGGATGTCCTTGCACTCTCGTTCGGCAGCTGCAGCTTCGAGGAACCCATCGATCACCTGCGCGATCTGGAACTGCTGTAGAGGGCTCCCCCCGACTCGCCACTTCTCTGTCCACCGGTTTTTTCTCTTCCGATGAGCGATTCTACGACCGACCCCTCTCTCTCCTCGTTCCTGGACGTGGACGCCAACCATCCCTTCCCAATCCAAAATCTCCCGTACGGGGTCTTCACGCCGCCGGCCTCTACCGTGCCCCGCGTTGGGGTGGCCATTGGGGACCACGTGTTGGACCTGGCTGTGCTCAACGAGGAAGGGGCCCTCGACGTGCCGGAGATCCGAGATGCCCATCCTTTTGCCCAGGGCACCCTGAATGCCTTCATGGACCTCGGCACCTCGGCGTGGACGACCACTCGAAACGAGTTGCAGCGGCTTCTCCGCGCCGATACCCCCAAGCTTCGGGACGATACGTCCCTCCGCGAGCGCGTCCTCCACCCGCGTACTGACGTCTCGCTTCAACTGCCCGTCGACATTGGCGACTACACCGACTTTTACTCGTCGAAGCAGCACGCGAGAAACGTCGGGACGATGTTCCGGGGTCCCGAGAATGCCCTGAAGGACAACTGGGTGCATCTGCCGGTGGGCTACCACGGGCGGGCGAGCTCGGTCATCTTGAGTGGTCAAGACGTGCAGCGGCCGTGTGGACAGACGCGACCAGACGCAGACGAGCCCCCGATCTACGGCCCCTCCCAGTTGCTCGACTTTGAGCTTGAGACCGGCTTCTTCGTCGGGGACGGCAACGACCTCGGCTCCCCCATTCCCATCGACGAAGCCTCCGACCACATCTTTGGCATGGTACTGGTCAACGACTGGAGCGCCCGCGACATTCAGGGATGGGAGTACGAACCTCTGGGCCCGTTCCTCGGGAAAAGTTTTGCCACCACAATCTCTCCCTGGGTCGTTCCCATGGAGGCCCTTGAGCCCTTCCGAACCGATGGGCCTTCTCAGGATCCCGAACCGCTCGACTATCTGCAGGCCGACGGTGACGCGGCCTACGACATCACTCTTGAGGTGGGCCTTCAAACCCCGTCCATGGCGGACCCGCACACGGTGTGCCGCACCAACTTCCGGTACTTGTACTGGACGATGCGCCAACAACTCGCCCACCACACTGTGAACGGCTGCAACGTCCGTCCCGGCGACCTCCTCGCCTCGGGAACCATCAGCGGCCCAACGGAGGACAGCTACGGGAGCATGCTTGAGCTGTCGTGGCGGGGGGAGGAGCCCGTGTCGCTGCCCGGGGACGAGCGTCGTTCGTTCCTCAACGATGGCGACCGGGTAGTCATGCGGGGGTACGCGCAAGGAGACGGCTACCGGATCGGTTTTGGGACCGCCGAGGGCACGGTCCGGCCGGCGCCGTGCGCGTGAGCAGTGCCTGCTGCAAGTGCCCACCCCCCAAGTCGGCCGTCGCGGAGGCGGATCTTTTGGCGGACAATTTGCCACAATTGCGCACCTTTCCCTTCGAGGTGCCACGTCGTCCGATATCCCTGTCGAACTGGCAGACGATTCTTGGAGATAATTGGGATGGTATAGGTGTTGCTCCAGCGAAGGACGGAGTGATTGAACCTATTGGGTCTTGCATGTCACGAACCCCTTCGAACAACCCCAACGTACAGCCCATGACTCGTCTGAGCCGCACCCGTAATCAAGACGCAGGGAGCATCCAGAACGAAATCGATCGGGTCTTCGATCGCCTCCTCTCGTCCCGTGACTCGGAGAAGACCCCTTCGTCTTCCCAGGCGGTTTGGCGTCCCCGCATGGACCTCCTCGAGACCGAGGAGGCGTACCGCGTTCGCCTCGACATGCCGGGAATGGCGACCGACGACGTGTCCATCAGCTATCAGGACAACGAACTGACCGTGAGCGGGGAACGCACGACCGACCCCCGCGACGAAGACGACGAGCTCGTGCGTGTCGAGCGTCCCTTCGGCCACTTCCGCCGCTCTTTCGTGCTGCCCCGCACGGTGGATGCCGACAACATCAGTGCGACCCACGATAGTGGCGTGCTCACTATCACCATGCCGAAGGCGGAGAAAGCCAAGCCCCGCCAGATCGAAATCAAGTAGCCTCCTCCCCCCTTCCCCCTGACCCACATTCGCCGGGAAGACCCCGGATGCCCCCTGGCTGGATCATTCCGGTCAGGGGCATTCGTGTACGCGTGCACAGCTTTGCTCAGAGGCTCTCGGGCTCCACGTCGTCCTGGATCGGATGTCCCACTGTTCCCTCTCTACACTCGCCCCCCGGCTCTCGGATCGCCTCGAGAAACCGCTGCCCGGACACGAAGCCCATCTCACGATGGCACCGCGATACCCCGCCCGGCGGGCCGACCTGGCGATCGATGGGCGCGCCTGTCGCGACGCCGGTATTCTGGTTCTCCTCCTTCCTCATCAGGACCTCCCGGCCGTTGTCCTGACGGTCCGGCGCGAACACCTGCCCGATCACGCTGGTCAAGTCTCCTTCCCCGGCGGTCAGCGGGAGGGCGAGGAAGAACTACGGACGACGGCCCTCCGCGAATCGGAAGAGGAGATCGACCTCGACCCGTCGTCGGTCCGGCTGCTCGGCCCTCTGACTCCCCTCTACATCCCGCCGTCCGACTTCTGCGTGCATCCGTTCGTCGGCGCGGCCCATTCCGACCCGGACCTCCACCCCGCGGACGCGGAGGTCGGACGGGTCCTCCGCGTGCCGGTGTCCGACCTCCTCGATCCGGACACCCGCGAGACGGAATCGCGGCACCTCCACGACACAGACGTGGAGGTGCCCTACTACGCCGTGGCCGGGCATACGGTCTGGGGGGCTACGGCGATGATGCTGGCCGAATTGCTAGAGGTGGTGAGCAGCGCCATTTCCCCTACCGACTAGCGTGGTCCCGGTCGTCGGGCTACTCGTGCCGGCCCGAGCGTCGAGTGTCTCCTTTCCAGCGGTGGACGTGGACCGTCGCTGCGTGGCTCCATTTCCACACTGGACGCCGTAGCCTCCGGCAACCCTGGGTGGTAGATCAAACGTACCGCTTCAGATACGCCATGACGGCATCGGGACCGGCGAGCCGATAGTCGGCGCGGGTATCGTCCCCGCCGACCTTGATGGTGACGGCGTCGCGGTCTAGGGCCTGCAGGGCCGAAAACGCGTCCTCGTCCGTCACGTCGTCCCCCAGGTAGACCGGCGTACGGTCGGGGTGCTCGTCCGCGATCCGACGAACCGCCGTCCCTTTCGTGAGCCCCTCGGGCCGGAGCTCGACCACCTTTTTTCCCCAGATGGCGTCAAGCATTTCCGGCAGAGCGTCGAGCCAATGTTCAAGACGGTCCCGCACCTCCGCCTCGTCCTCGGCGTCCCGGTAGTGTACCGCAAACGACTGGTCTTTGTCTTCCACACGCAGCCCCTCGGCCGACGGCACCGTTTGGCGGAGCCGTCGGAGCGCCTGCGCAGCATCGTCGGGCATGAGTCCGTCTACGTTTTTCCCGATGGTCCCCCGCTGGGCCCCGTGCAGCCCAATGGCGTTCAGGGGCTGATCGAGGAACGACGACAGGGCCTTCAGGTCGCGTCCCGTCACAATCCAGAGCGGATAGCGGGCCTCCAGTTTTCGGAGGAGCGCGGGGGCCTCGGCGTGGGGCACCGCCTCCGTAGGATCATCCACGATGGGGGCCAGCGTACCGTCGTAGTCGAGAAAAAAGAGCGGAGGTTCGACGATGGGGGGCATGGGCTGCTCGGTCCGATGTGTCTCCGGAAGCAGGAGGAAATTGGACGTAGAAATGCGTAGGTGTGTACTGCGTGTTGCATCGCGCGGAGCGAGCACGCGAGATTACGCAACGCAAGCCACGCAGCGGTACGCCACGAAAGAACCTTCGCCTGAAGGCCCGCGCGCGTGACTTGTGACTTGTCACTGCCGCGCCTCTACTCCTGGATGGAGTCGAGAAAATTCCCGGCCCAGTTGTGGACGTCGAGGGTACTGATTGTCTGCTTGAGTCCCTCCAGCCGATCCTGTCGTTCCGCCGACGGCATCTCGAGGGCTGTGCGGATGGCCTCGGCCACGCCTCCGTGGTCGTAGGGGTTCACCTGCACCGCCTCGGGTAGCAAGTAGGCCGCCCCCGTCAGCTCCGAGAGGATGAGCACCCCGTCCTGCGAAGCAGTAATGAACTCTTGCGTGACGACGTTCATGCCATCGCGGAGTGGCGTAATGAGCGCGGCGTCGGCCGCCCGGTAGAAGGCGCAGAGTTCGTACTGCGAGTACGTACGGTAACGGTAGTTGACCGGGACCCAGCTATTGCGCGCAAACCGACCGTTGATTCGCCCTACCACCTCGTCCACATCCCGTCGGATTTGCTGGTAGGACTCCAACTCCGTCCGGCTCGGTGTAGCAATCTGGAAGAAGCTCACATTCCCATGGTATTCGGGGTTCTCCTCCAGAAACTGCTCGAAGGCCAGCATGCGAGACCGAATGCCCTTCGTGTAATCGAGGCGGTCAATGCCGATCACGATGTGGTCGGACCCCAGCCGTTCCCGAAATTTCTTGGCCTCCTGCTCGATGGATTCGTCCTGGGACATCGTCTCGAACCGGTCCACGTCGATCCCGATCGGGTGCGCCTCGACCTGAGTCTCGTGGCCGTCGTGCCGGACGCGGTTCCCGTCGACCTCGGCGTCGAGAAGCACCGCCGCGCTCTCGAGGAAATTGTCGACGTACTCTTGCACGTGGAATCCGATCAAGTCGCAGCCCAACATCCCGCGCAGGAGTTCTCGCGACCACGGAAGGATGCGAAAGACCTCCATGGCCGGCCACGGGATGTGCCAGAAATGTCCAATCGTGGCCTCCGGTCGTTCCCGCCGAATGAGGTTGGGGGACAGCATCTGATGGTAATCCTGAATCCAGATCACGTCCTCGTCGCCCTTCTCGGTTTCCTCCAGGACGGCCTCGGCGAAACGTTCGTTGACGTGGCGGTACGTCTCGATAAACTCGTCGTCCAGGTTCAGGTGCTGGATCAGGTAGTGCGACAGCGGCCAAAGAATCTGATTGGCCATGCCGTAGTAGTACCCGTCGAGTTCCTGGGTGCTAAGTGGCACACGGCGGACGAGAAAGTCGGGATCGGCGGCCGGATATTCTTGGCGCGCCGGAAGATCAGGATCCTCTCCCATTCCGACCCACAGGCCGCCCTGTTCTTCCAGCACCGGAAGGAGCGCTGTGGTGAGTCCCCCCACCGAGGTTTCCCAGCCATCGTCAGTCTGTCGAATGGGGACGCGGTTCGCAACGACGATTAAGCTCAAGGCAGTGTCGGTCGCGTGGTGAAAAGTAAAGCTTGGGGCCAAGACGATGCCTGAATAAGCATCCCCACGCACGGTTGCAACGTACGTGGGAGGACACCCACTAGCATACCGGTTCACGTGAACGAAGGCAAGGTCGATCCACGTCTGTGAGCGTTTCTTGTAGGGATTAGCAGAAAGTAAAGGAGGGGCAACTCCGAGCAAGACTCCGCCCGTTTTATTCTCACCCTTCTGTTATAGATTGTTATAGAACTGTGATTCGGTTGTCCGTTCGGCTCAGGATTCTACTCTTGGGTTTCTCTCAAACAACTTCGCTCATTGCATGCGTCGGTCGTGTGTACGCCTCACCGCCGTTCTCACTTTCGTCGTCTTGCTTCCCCTCCCCGCCCTGGCCCAGAGTGCCGCACCCGATGGGCCGCTAGCGGCATTCTACCAGGACGCGGACCGGCTACTTCGCGAGCGCGTGACGAACGGACGGGTCGACTACGCGGCCCTTCGCCGGGATCCGTCTCGGCTCCAAAATCTTGTGCAGCGCATCGAACGTCAGGATCTCGCAGCGCTTCCTCCGGCCCACGCCGACGCGTTTCTCCTGAACGCGTACAACCTCCTTACGCTGCACGCCGTGGTCGAGGCGTACCCCATCCCCTCCCCCCTCGAAGTTGAGGGGTTCTTTGACGAACAGACCCACACGGTCGCCGGGCAGAAAATGACACTCGACGAGTTGGAGGCGATGCTGTTTGACCAGACCCTCGATCCACGCTTCCACTTTGCTCTCGTGTGCGCGGCCGAAGGATGCCCGGCTCTCATCGATCACGCGTACCGGGGCGACTCCCTCGACGCACAGCTTGAGCGAAAGACCCGCCGCACGCTCAACGACACAACACACGTCCAGGTGGACCCCGAGTCCCAGACCATTCGGGTCTCAAAGATCTTCGACTGGTACAGGTCCCATTTCACGGAGGGCGGCACGTCGATCTCTGAGTACATCAGCCAGTACCGCTCCGCCCCTCTCCCGTCGTCCTACGATCTTTCGTTTAAGGAGTACGATTGGGGGCTGAACGATCTACGGGACGAAGACCGCGGCGACCCAGTTTCCTCCAAGCGTCGAGACACGAGGGACGCCCAGATGGGCTTTGGGAGTCGGGACACCAGGGACGACCAGAGGGCTCAGTCCCAACCGTCCCTCCAAACCTTTACGGCGGCCACCCTCGTAGAGCCGGGCCAGGTCGACATCAAGCTCTTCAACAACCTCTACACCCAGACTGCCTACTTCAATGGTGACGGGGAGCGGCTGTCGCAGGAACGACGGTCTACGTACTTCACGGGGATTCTTACGTCGTTCGTCGGGGTCACCCCGACGCTCAATCTCGGGGCCGAGCTCTATTTTAAATCCGTACGCAATGACAGCCCTGATAGCTCCCCGTTTCGCGCATTGACGTTTGAGTCTCGCTCACAGTCGCGCACCAGTCTCACGGCCATTGCCCCTCAGGCCAAGTACGCACCGCCGACCCTCGGCGGCACCACCCTTCAGTTCACGCTGCTCGTGCCGCTGTCGCAGGACTTCGACGGAGTGGGGAGCGATCGGCCGTTCCTGTCCCACGGGGACGTGCAGGTGTGGGCCCAGGCGTTCTACGACCTCCCGCTCTACCGCAATCAGCTCCTGCTATTCCTCGAGACGGGCCTCCTCGGCCGCTTCGACACGCGCGCGACAAGAACCCACGAGCTTACCGTTCCACTGAAGGGAATTCTCAACTACTATCCCAGCGACCAACTTACTCTTTATGGTCTCGCCGAGGTCGCCCCGAAGGTGGACTGGACCGGAGGTGGAGGCTACCGGTCCCAACTCGGAATCGGGGCGAAGTACGAACTCCTCCCGGGCCTCCAACTTGAGACCCTCGTGTCCACATTTCCTCTCGGCATCAACAGTGGGGCCGGCATGACATATAATTTTGGTCTGCAAATTGTCCGGTAGTTCCGATCCGCGTCTCCCGCCGTTTTCGATGGCACGTGCCTGCTCCCTCCTTCTTGTTTGCCTCCTCGCAGGAGGGCTGGTGCCCATCGCGTACGGCCAGACGGGGTTGAGGAGCACAGATGGAGTCCCTCCGACAATCGACGCCGTCCGATTCGAGGGCCTAGACCGAACACGACCGGATTTCCTCCGCCGGTTTCTCGGATCCCGGCCTGGCCGTCCCTACGACTCGGTCCAGGTCGCCGCCGACGTTCAGGCGCTGCGCAACATGAACGCGTTCGGGAACGCCTCGGCCGAATTGCGCACACCGGACCCGGCCCGACACGTCCTTGTCTTTGAGGTGACCGAGTACGCCTCCCGGATTCCCTATCTCAACGTCGGAGGGCTCTCCGAAAACTCCTGGATTCAAGTCGGGGGCATCGATACGAACTGGCTGGGCCGAGGCTACGATCTCGGTGGATACTACCGGTACGACGGCGGACACTCGTTCGGGCTATACCAGTCAATGCCCTATCTCTTCGGAGGACGATGGGGCCTGTCCTACACGCTCGACCGCCTTGCGACGACCGAGCCTGCCTTCTTTGGAAGGCAGACTGTGTCCTACGAAGTCCGTCGATTTTCAGGCATCGGCCTTCTCCGCTACGAGCTCACCAAAACCCCTGGAGCGGGACTCACCTCCGCGATTGAAGCAGGCGGGGGGATTCTCCGCGAGGCATACCGGAAGGCGAGCCGTGGCGAGTTGCCCGGGCCCGCCGAGCGCACGTTTTGGAAGTATCTACTCAAGGCGCGCCTCACGCAGCGCAACGTCAATCACTACCGCCACGAGCGGGCTGGCATGGTTAACATCACAAAGCTGCAGGCGGTGAAGACGGGTGGGGGCCCGTTCAACTTCTGGAAAGTCCTCAACATCTTTCGGGGCTATGCCCGCCCGTTTCCGGACGTAAACTGGGCGCTTCGGCTCCGCACCGGGATTTCAACGAACGAGCGATCCCCGTTCGTCCCCTTCGTG
>NZ_JBDGQQ010000132.1:0-6929 GCF_042218895.1 Salinibacter sp.
GGCGCACGACGACTTCGTGATTCTTGAGGACTGTGCCGTCGCCATGCCCCCTCGCTGCATCCCCCTGGGCAAGGCTCAGTCCGTCCCCGAGTGCTCAGCCTCGAGTTCCGTCTCCAGCTCCAGCGCGGCCTCCACAAGCTCGTCCTCCATGCCGGTCAGTTCATCGTGCTGCCCCACGTACTGCCGCACGGCGTCTTCGAGGCTGGACTCGCGGGTCACGACGGTCCGCCGCTTGCGCTCGGCCGGCTCGATCGTGCGCTCGATGGCGGCGATCGTGTCGGCGGCCTCCAGCGCGCTCCGGATGCGGCTCTGGTCGACGTGGGCCACCTGTTCTTCCTCTACGTGGTAGCGGACCCGAACGATGGCGTCGGCCACGTCCCGCTCACGGATGGCGTCCAGAATGCGCTCGGTGGGCGCCTCGGCGTCGCGGACGTCGACCCGCACAGCGACGAACGGGCGCGCCGGGGTCTCGACGAAAGTGGTCCGAGTAACAGGGTCGCGGGACGGATCGATGTCTACCAGCCGGACGCCTTTGGACTCGTCGTGCTCGTTAAACGTCACGCGCTCGATGCTCCCGGCGTACACGACGGGGGGGTGCCCCTCCTCGTTGCGGTCCTGTGGCCGGTGCACGTGGCCGAGGGCCACGTAGTCGATGGGGGGGACGGCAAGCTGACCCACAGTGAACTTGGGCTCCGACGTAATGAGCGTGGCGTGCTCCGAGCCGGCCAGTTCGGCGCCCTGCACGGTGACGTGGCCGGCCAGTACGGTGGGCACGTCGGGAGAGAGCACCCGCTTGTCCCCGTCGGTAGTCACCCCGTGCTCGCCCTCCAGGATTTCGTTTGTCCGACGCTGGATGTAGTTCACGTAGCGCTCTTCGATGAACTGCCGGAGTTCGTCCGGCGATAGGGAGCGGTACTCGTCCTTCGTGAGAATCTGGCTCCGGATGGGCCAGGGCAGGGGAATGAACTGGAGGGGCCCGCTGTCCGTCTCGATCACCTGGACGTCCGAGGCTGGTTTGCGGTAGCAGTAGACCTCCCCGGCGATGTGGTCGAAGATATCGAGCGACGAGGCACGGCCGAACGTGACGGGGTGGTCGTGGTTGCCGACGAGGAGCACGATGGGAATGCCGGCGTCGGCAAGGGGCCGGAGCGACTGAACGAAGAGTTTCTGCTGGGTGGGAGTGGGATCGGCCGTGTGGTAGGCATCGCCGCAGAAGAGGAAGGCATCGACGTCCGCATCGAGGGCCCGCTGAACGACAGCATCGAGCGAGCGCTGGACGTCGAGCAGGCGCGTGTTGAGGCCCGTGTCCGGGTCGCGTCGTCCGTGCGTCTTGGTCCCGAGATGAATGTCGGCGGTGTGCAGCAGCTTCACGCTTGGACGGGAGAATGCGTATGGCGAACGGACGTAGAGAGAGCGTCTAGAGAAGACTGGGTGCGCGGCAGGGGGGGCCGCGCCAGCCAGATGCGGGCGGGCTACCAGCCAATCCCGCCCTGATCGCTGGTCGTATCCTCTGGGGCCCCGTAGGTCTCAACCAGCGGAAAGGAGGCTTCCTTCGAGAGCGACACCTTGTCCGACTTTGCGATGCGCCGGTAGTAGTCGCCAATCAGAAAGAGCGCGCTGTGGGCCCCCTGCCCCCAGAAGTCCGTCCGGAACGTCAACCGCTGGTCGTCGAAGCCCACCCAGGCCCCGCTCACGAGCTCGGGGTGCATCAACATAAACCAGGTGTCGGCCGACCGAGACGTAGTGCCGGTCTTGCCCGCTAGGTCATACTCCTCGAGGCCGAATTGTGTGCGGATGCGGACGCCCGTTCCGTAGTCAATAACCCCCCGCATCATGTCCACGACCGTGTAGGCCGTTCGCGGGGAGAGGGCCTCGCGTGGGCTCGGCGAGGCCTCCCAAATTACGTTTCCGTACCGGTCTTCGATGCGCGTGATGGACACGGGGTCGTTGTACAGGCCTCCGCTGGCGAGGGTAGAGTACGCGGCGGCCATCTCAAGCAGCGTCACCTTGCTCGTGCCGAGGGCAATCGACGGCACTTCGTGGAGGGAACTCTTGATGCCCATACGACGAGCGTAGGTGGCCACCGTGCTCGGATTCAGTTTGAGCGCGAGCCGGGCGGTCACTGTATTCTTCGAGTTGGCTAGGCCCTGACTCAGCGTAAGCATCTCGCCGGAGGACTCCCTGTCATAGTTCTGCGGGGTCCAGGTCGTGTCGGCCCCTTCGTCCTCCCAGGTAAAGGTGCTATCGAGCATCGTGTCGTACGGCGAGTAGCCATTGTCAATGGCGGCCGTGTAGGTGAAGGGCTTGAAGGTGGAGCCCGGCTGACGCTGAGCAATGCCCACCTTGTCGTACTTGTCGGTCCGGAAGTTGCGTCCGCCAATCCACACCTTGACGTGGCCGTTTCGTGGATCGAGCGTGACCAGCCCGGCACCGAGACGGGTCTTGACCTTGCGCAGCGAATCGATGAATGACTCATTGCTCCGGAGGCGCTCCAGGGCGGCGTCCTCGCGTACCCCCCGGGCCCGCAGGGTGTCGTAGCGCGCCGTTCCGCGGATGAAGTCATTCACGACGCCAGGGTTCGACGCCCAGAAGTGCGCGAAGGGCTCGTAATCCTCTCCGGGCGTCAGCGATCGGTAATCGTCGAGGCTGTTGCTGTAGAGTCCGGGCGAGGGCGCACTCCACTGATACCCGACGACCTTCTGGAGCGCAGACATCTTCTGCTTGACTGCTGCCCGGGCCATGGCCTGCAGTTTCGAGTCGAGCGTCGTGTAGACACGGAGCCCGTCCCCGTAAATGTCGTGGCCGTGGAGGGGGTGCTCTGGATTCTGAGCCCAATCCGCAAGTGTCTTACGCACATGCTCGGCGAAGTATGGGGCAAGGCTTGCAGAGAGCCGCGACGAGTGGTACTCGGCCCGCACCGGGTCGTCCTTGTGCTTCTGGTAGTAGGAGGCCTCAAGATAGCCCTGGGACACCATCAGTCGCAGGACCACGTTCCGACGCTGCTTCGCGTGCCTCGGGTTCCGCACTGGGTTGTAGTACGTTGTCGCCTTCAAGAGCCCAACAAGGGTGGCGGACTGAAGCGGATCGAGGTCGGCGGCCCGGCAGCCGAAGTAGGTCTGCGCCGCGGCCTCGATGCCGTAAACGTTCCCCCCGAAGCTGACGGTGTTCAGGTACATCTCAAGGATTTCCTGCTTCGTGTAGCGCCGCTCCAGCTCGACAGCCGTCACCATCTCCTTGAGCTTTCGCGCGATGGTAACAGCACGCCCCACCTCCTCGTTGTACAGATTGCGGGCAAGCTGTTGGGTGATGGTCGAGGCTCCCCGGAAGCTACCGGTGAGGATGTCGACCACGGCGGCCATGATGCCCCTGGGGTCGACCCCCCAGTGTCGGTAGAAGCGGTGGTCTTCTGTGGCGATGAGCGCGTGCCGGACCTGGGACGAAATGCTGTCGTGAGGCACCCAGGATCGGTTCTGCCGGGCATACCGGGCCAGCTCCTTGCCGTCGGCCGTGTACGCGATCGTGGCCAGCTGCATGGAAGGATCCTCCAGGCTCTCCGTGGAGGGAATGTCGTCGGTTAGGGTCCAAATGTAAACCCCCCCGACGAGGAGGCCCATCCCCAGAATTCCGCAAAGGATCGAGAGCGCAACGGCTGCCTGCGCCTTCAGCGGGTCGCGGATTCGCCGGTGGAAAAAGCCGCGTATCCCGGCCGTGGGAGACCCCAAGTCCGCCTCCAGCGACTCGTCGTGCGGAGAATCGTCCCTGGACGCCTTCTGGCGGGCGGACCGGTCGCTGAAGTACTCATCGAGTTCTTCGTCGGAGTACGACCATTCGGACATAGTCCAGCGAGCAAGTGACAGTTGATAAAGAGGATCCCGGGGCCCTCGCTTCCACCGTCGTAGGGCCAGTCCTCAGCCGTCAACAGTGCGGGTTCAATGTTCGGAGCGCGCGCACCGTTCCGCCGCTGCGGAGCCGAGCCCCTTTCCTCCTGACGAACAGGGAGCCGCCGTTCGGGCCCGTTTTCTCGTACTTACACACACTTGCTGAGCAAAATAGAGGAAAAACGGTCCCCGACGACGGCGTCAAGGTGCCGTGCGAGGTGCACAGATTCGGCGCCTCTGCCAGACCGCCAACCTCTCTCCTTGAGAGCGGTAGGAGGCCCGGTGTTTCTCCCACACAGGCCCTCGGATGCTAAAGTCCCGAGTGGGACGGCGGGCTTCCCCGCTCAGGCGCGTATTGGAAACAAAGAGGTCCCCCGGACCGAACAGAGCACACCCGTTAACGAGGTCACGACAACGAAGAATAGATCAACGACGTGCTCCCCGAACGGACGGATCCGGTAGCGGTACGTAGACGATGGCCTGTTCGGCACGAGGCCCAGGCTGATTCCCGCTGTCTCTGAAAGGCCTTCTGATCCATGCCCCGACGAACTCGGTACCGGCCGCCTACCCGATTCTCGGTGATGCCGCCGGTCATCAAGAACCTTCTCGTCCTCAACGGACTGGTATTCATCGCGCAGTTTCTGGCGTCCAACACACTCGCGGACGGCTCTCTTCTGGCTCATATTCTGAACTACCTCGCCCTCTATCCGCCAGGAGGCCCCGAACAGGCTGCACTACTGATCTCGGAACAGATAGGAGACGCGCCAGGGTTTTGGCCCTGGCAGATGGTCACCTACAGCTTCCTGCACGGAGGATTTGGGCATCTGTTCATCAATATGCTCATCCTTTGGATGTTCGGGGTCGCGATCGAGAACCAGTGGGGATCGCGGCGCTTCGCAGTCTTTTACTTTATCTGCGTAGTGGGGGCGGCCGTGGTCCACCTCCTCTTCGTGTCGGGTGGGCAGACCGTTCCGACATCGATGGGGCCCACGATGGCAGCCGTCCCAACCGTCGGCGCCTCGGGAGGGGTGTACGGCGTCCTGCTTGCCTTCGGCATGATGTATCCCAACCGGACGATTTACCTCATCTTCCCGCCCATTCCCATCAGGGCCAAGTGGTTCATCCTTGGAATTGGTGCGATACAGCTCTACTCGGCTGTAACGGAAACGCAAGGTGGTGTTGCCAACTTTGCCCATCTGGGCGGTATGGTGGTAGGGTTCCTTCTCATTCAGTACTGGCGAGGCAAACTTCCCGTGGAGCCCGAGCGAGCAATGCGCTGGTGACGCGTGGCTGGGCGGAATGCTACTGGAGGGGCCCTCACGGAATCGTCGCGTTGTAGAAGCAAACCTTGCTCCGACTGGACGGTACAAGACCTCGTAACTGAGCGGCACGTTACCGACTGGTTGCCGAATCATATCTTGTGGGGTCTAACAGCCCAACAAACGACTGTGAACGACTTTAAGACGTGGTACTACCAGCAGCCCTCGGCGCTGCGTACCATCATCACCATCAACGTGGTGGTGTGGGTACTCACGCAGCTCCTGCACCTGTGGCGGCCCGGGCTCCAATTCGTGATGGCCCACTTCGCCCTGCACCCGACGTTCCCGGACATTCTGCTGGAGCCCTGGCAGCTCGTCACGTACAGCTTCATGCACGCTGGGCTGCTGCACATCGGCATCAACATGCTGTTGCTCTTCTGGGTGGGGCGGGAGTTTGAGCGCATGCATGGGTCGCAGCAGTTTTGGACTGTGTACTTGATCACAGCCGTCAGCGGAGGTGTTCTATGTCTGATCCTCAGCCCGTTTGTGCCGAGCATCGCGGGCGGAATGGTCGGTGGCCGGAGCATTCCGGTGCTGGGCGCCTCGGCCTCAGTGCTCGGCGTGCTAACGACCGTGGCGATCCTCTATCCGTACAAGCAGATCCGACTGCTCTTCTTCGGGGTCGTACCGCTGCTGTGGGTGGTGATCGGCTTCCTGATCATCGATGCCCTCCAGGCGCTATCGAGTACCGGAACGGCCGTGGCGGCCCACTGGGGCGGCGCCCTCACCGGCTTCCTCTACGCCAAGGGCCAGCGCGGGGAGCTGGGCCTCCCGTCGTGGACGGTTGGGGGAGGCCGGGCCCGCCGCTCATCGTCCGGGATCCTGAGGCGGATCAGGGGCTGGTTCAGGGCTGAACCCCGGACCGACGGAACGCCCTCGGAGCAGTCGGTCGGATCCGATGGGGCCCCAAGCTCGTCGTCTGATCGGAGCAGTGAGGTGGACCGCATCCTCGACAAAATCAGCGAGGAGGGCTACGAGTCGCTCAGCGACGAGGAGAAGCGCATTCTCTACGAGGCCAGTGAGTCGTAGCGTGCGTGTGGCCGTGGGGCATCAATCCCGGTTGAAATACACGGCCGTGACGGCGACGTTGCACGACAGCTGTTCCGGCTCCGGGAGCGATCGCCAGAGGAGCCTGTACGCAAACCGCTCCGTCTTTCGGACCAAGCATACTCTTGCCCATGGAACGTCCCCGTCGCTCTTCCCGCCCTGTCCAGGTTGGTGACGTGCAGATTGGCGGAGGGGCTCCGGTTTCGGTTCAAACGATGACCGTGTCGAAGACGCACGATGTGGAGGCGTCGCTCGAAGAGATTGAGCGGGTCGCAGACGCGGGGGCCGACATCGTGCGCGTGGCCGTGCCGCGCCCCGAAGACGCCGACGCGCTCTCCGACATCGTGCAGGGGGCGCCCGTTCCTGTTGTGGCCGACATCCACTTCAATTATCAGTACGCCCTCAAGGCCATCGAGGCAGGCATCGACAAGGTGCGCATCAATCCCGGCAACATCGGGAAGCGCAAGTGGGAGCGCGAAGTGCTCGAGGCTGCGAAGGAGGCGGGCATCCCCATCCGGATTGGGGTGAACTCCGGCTCTCTTGAGCAGGACATCCTGGACAAGCACGGCTATCCGAAGCCGGAGGCGCTCTACGAGAGTGCGATGCGCCACGTGGAGGTGTGCAAGCGCAACGACTTCGAGGACATCGTCATCTCGGTGAAGCACTCCGACCCCTACATGATGAT
>NZ_JBDGQQ010000133.1:0-12140 GCF_042218895.1 Salinibacter sp.
GGGGGCGAATACAACACCCCTCGCGACGTCACCATGTCGTCTTTCAGTGGCTGGGGGCCAACCGACGATGGGCGGATCAAGCCTGATCTCGTGGCGAAAGGCGTCCGGGTCTACTCCGCACTTGCGGGGTCCGACGACGACTATGGGACCTTCAGCGGCACCTCAATGTCCTCTCCGATAGTGAGCGGTTCGGTTGCGCTACTGCAGGAGCATTTCCGTAACCTCCACGGCGGACAGCCCCCCCGGGCCTCAACGGTGAAGGCCCTTCTGGCCCACACGGCCAACGAAGCCGGGCCTCCCGGCCCCGACTACACGTTTGGGTGGGGACTCATGAACGTGGCCCGGGCCGCCAAACTGATAAGCGCCGACGCTGAGCAGGCGGGCAGCTACCTCCGTGAGGCCACGCTCCGCGAGGACGAGGTGCTCGAGTACGACGTACTGAGCGTCGGGAAGGACACGCTTACGGCAACGATCGCCTGGACAGACCCGGCAGGCGTCCCGCCCGATCGGACGTTGAATCCAGGGAAACGGATGCTCGTCAACGACCTTGACGTAAGGATCGAGGGACCGAACGGAACCGAGTACCAGCCCTACGTCCTGGACGCCTCGTCCCCCGAAGCGCCGGCGACCGCCGGCGATAACAACCGCGATAACGTCGAACAGGTCTTCATTGAAGACCCGGAGGACGGGACCTACACGGTGCGTGTCTTCCACGAAGGGACGCTTGAGCAGGGTCCGCAGGCGTTTTCGCTCGTCACGACCCCTCCTCCACTCGTAAAGGTGCCATCTGGCCTCCGGGCCGACGCGAGTGCCTCTCCCGAGGCCCCGACCGCACCCGTATCGCTCCGCTGGCAAACAGTAGTGGAGCGAAACAGCGAGGGATTTGTCGTCGAGCGGCGCCTTGGGCCCCTCACTCCGGAGGCGCGCCAGACGGACGAGGGATGGACGCGGGTCGACTTCGTTCCGTCGAAGGCCACCGACGAAATTTCTACCGACACGCTCCGCTACCGGTTTGAGGGCGAGGTGCCCACTGCGGGCCAGTACGCCTTTCGGCTGCGATACGTTACGGAAAGCGGATCGGAGGAGGGGCGACGCATTGGGGCAGCCACGACCCTCGACGTACCGATTGGGGGACAATTCTCACTGGATGGGCCTCAACCGAATCCTTCCCGCGGAGACACTGAAGTCGAACTGGTCGTAGAGACGGCTCAGGACGTGCAGATTTCGCTCTATGACGCGCTCGGGCGGAAGGTGCGGACGATCTACGACGACTTCCTGGCCCAGAAGCGTCCCCTCTTGCTCCAGGTTGAGGGGCGAGACCTGTCGAGCGGACCGTACTTCCTGAGAGTGACCGGAGACAAGTTCACGACCATGCGCAAGATGACGATCGTACGGTAGAGCGTCGGTGCTCTCTGTGCGCTCGGCGCAGACGCGGTTGACGACGATCGAGGTGACTGGACTCATCGAGCCGGAATGCCGGCCCGGAGTCTTGCCGTTTCAAAATCACCCCGGGCGGCAGTCCCGCGCGGCTTGGCTTTGTGCCCGCTCAGATGCGACCGTGGCGGGTTCGGAAGAACGGCACGCAGACGTGGGAGCCAAACGCCCTGCCCCTGTCCAGTAGTACCGGGGTTGGGCTGAGGGCCTAGTGCCCGCCGTAGCGATCTGGAGCAGCCACGGCCAACACTCACGACCAGCGGGTCCCAACCAGGCATCGGTTCAGGGAGGCGGGTTACATCGGGTACTGGCCCGCGATGTAGTTGCGGAGCTGGAGTGCCTCCGACTTGGCGGCCTCCGAGATTTGCTTCATGCAGTCCCGCACCGAGATGATGTCGGTCAGGTTACCGTCCTCATCGACGACGGGCAGGTGGCGGCACCGGAGCTCGGTCATCAGGTCGAGGCACTCCTCGAGCTGTCTATCGGTGTCAACCGTAGCAACGTCCTCCGTCATCACCTCCCGGACTTCTGTTTCCTTCGAGGTCCGGCCCTTCAGGGCAATGTTGCGCATGTAGTCGCGCTCCGTGAAAATACCGGCGATTTCGCCTCCGTCCGTCACCACGATGGACCCGATGTCGTGGTCCGCCATGCGGTCGATACACTCGTATACCGTGTCCGAGGGCGCGGCCGTGAGGACGTCAGCATCCTCGATGAGGGTTCCTTTTGTCCGGAGGACATCCTTCACTCGCGTGTCGACGATTTCCTCGCGTGTGTCCATCTGCCATGTGAGATACTATCTGAAAGGTCAAGTCGAAGAAGACCCGCAAAACAGATTTGGGGCGGGCCGGACCACCGTTCAGTCGGCCACTGGTTTTCGGTAGCGTTACTTCGGACTGTTCACACGCCGATGCTGGTTCCTGTGGGGAGCAAAACGTAACGTCTCCACGATGCTTCGGGGGCTCTTGTCTCAGCCCCAGTCCCTCAGTGGGGGACCCTCAGTGGGGAGGACCAGAAAGAAAATGCCCAACCGGCCGAACAGGCCCGGTTGGGCAGACAGCGCCGCACCCGATGACAGATCGTGGGTGGACGGAGGCCGTAGGGGTGTGACAGACCCGTGGAGGATGAGAGGTAAGCGTCTTCCGTTACTGGATCTCGATCTGACGGCGCGTGCTCTCCTCCGTCTTCGGGACGGTAATCGTCAGCACGCCATTGTCGTAGCTGGCCTTGATGCTGTCGGCGTCCACAGCGTCCGGAAGCGTAAACGTGCGGTGGAAGTTGCCAAACGCACGCTCCACGCGAACGAACTCTTCGCTCTCGTCCGTCCGCTCGCTGGCGCGCTCACCGCTTACTGTGAGCGTGCGGTTCTGGAGATTAATGCTAATGTCCTCCTTGCTCATGCCGGGCACGTCGAGGTGGAGGCGGAAGTCTTCGTCCGTCTCCACCAAGTCGGTGCTCGGCGACCACACCGCAGAGGTGCTTCCGTCGCCGCCATCGGTGCGGCCAAAGAACTGGTCGAAAATGTTGTCGACTTCACGCTGCAGGTTGCGGAGTGTCCGGTTCGGGGTTCGGCGAGTCAGCTGCGTCATAACGTATCACCTCTGTGTTGTGCTTGTCCAACAGTTCGGCGAAGAGGTCAAGAGGAACTCACAACACGTTTTGGCCTCGGGGCACCGTTGGTGCCCGTCGTCATCAACAACTCCGTCCAACAGAACAATCAATGCGCGTGCCACCCCCTGTGCGCCCGGCTGTGCCCCGAAAACCCGACAGTCGGCTCTGTCGGGGCGACAGAGCGCGACTGTAGATCTGACACGGTCGGGGCCCGCCGTTCCGAAGCGGTGGTCTGAGGCCCTCACTGCCGACCTTTCAGGACGGAAACGATTGCGAAGAATCGGACGGCGGAGAGAACGGTACATGGTGACGGATTATTCTTCGACGATTTCAGCACAGTCATGCCCGCCTCCGTTCAGGTCGTCTGGTACAAGCGCGACCTGCGCGTGGACGACCACCGCCCCCTCGCCACGGCCGCCGAGCGCGGCCCGGTGCTGCCGCTCTACGTGGCCGAGCCGTCGATTGCGGCGGGCGACGACTACCACCCGCGCCACTGGACCCTCATCCGCGAGGCATTAATTGAGCTCCGCGCCCGCCTGGCGAAGCGCGGCCAGCCCCTCGTGGTGCGCTGCGGCGAGATGCCGGACGTACTGGAAAAGATCCGCGAGCAGGTCGGGCCGCTCCGCCTCTGGGCCCACGAGGAAACCGGAAATCGGCGCACCTACGAGCGCGACCAGCGCGTCCGGGCCTGGGCCAAAGAGCAGGGGATTCCGTTCACGGAAGTGCCTAGTCGGGGCGTCATCCGGGGCCCCCACGACCGCGACGAGTGGGCGGACCAGTGGGAGGCGTACATGGACCAGCCGCTCATATATCCGCCGGAGGCGCTGGAACCGGTCGAGGCGGTCGATCCCGGCCCGATGCCGACCCACGCCGACCTCGGACTCCGGCCCTCCACCGCTGCCCTTCAGCACGTTGGGGAGGCGGAGGCCCACCGTACTCTCGACTCGTTTCTCCATGACCGGGGCCGGAACTACCGGCGGGCCATGTCGAAGCCCGAGCCCGCCACGACGGAGTGCTCGCGCATATCGGTGCACCTGGCCTACGGCACCATCAGTCTCCGCCGCGTGGTCTACGAGCTGCGGCAGCGTCAGGAGGAGCTTCGAGGGGTTGGGGGCGAGGCGGCTGTCGCACGGCGCAAGTCGCTCAGCAGCTTCGACAGCCGCCTCCACTGGCACAGCCATTTTACGCAGAAGCTGGAGGACGCGCCCCGCATCGAGCACGAAAGCTACATCCCGGCGTTCGACCGGCTGCGCGCCGACGACTGGGATCCGGCCCTCTACGACGCGTGGCTCCACGGCCGCACCGGCTTTCCCATGGTGGACGCCTGCATGCGTCGCCTCCGCAAAACGGGCTGGCTCAACTTCCGCATGCGGGCCATGCTCTGCTCGTTTGCGGCGTACGACTGCTGGCTCGACTGGCGCCGCTTCGCCCCTACCTACGGCGGCCTCATGGCCGACTACGTGCCGGGCATCCACTACCCGCAGGTCCAGATGCAGTCCGGTACCACCGGCATCAACCGCGTCCGCATCTACAACCCCATCAAGCAGGGCAAGGAGCAGGACCCCGACGGCGCCTTCATCCGCCGCTGGGTGCCAGAGCTTGCGCCCCTGGAAACGACCGCGTACGTCCACGAGCCCTGGCGCATGCCCCCGATTGAACAGCAAACCACTGGGGTAGTGATCGGTGAGGACTACCCGGAACGCGTCGTGGACCACAACGAGGCCTACCACCGCGCCCAGGACGCCATCCATGCCCTCCGCGAGCAGCCGGAGATTCAGCGGCAGGCCGATGTGGTGCTGGAGCGGCACGGCAGCCGCGCGTGAGAGCGGCCCGAGAACGGGAGCAGGGATAAGCTGAAGTCCATGTGACGGAGGAACCCAGGGCGGTCAAGAAAATATCGTACACCAGCTTACATCCAGCATTCCCATCACGCCGATGACACTCGTGCAGGCCGACTTCTACTGTTGTTTGCTTCCTCCCCGCATGTGAGCCGCACGGTGGACAGTCGGTGCTTTCGTCCTTGCCCGCCGGTACCACACCGGGGGCTTTTTTAGTTTCTCGTCCTGACGACCAGCCGCCACTTCTCATGAACGCCTACATCATCTACGAAAACGAGGACTGGATGCCTCCGCTCCGCACGGCCCTCGACGAAGCGGATGTGCCGTACGAGGAATGGTTCGTGGATGAGGGCCACTTCGACGTCACAGGTGAGCCGCCCGAGGGAATCTTCCTGAACCGCATGAGCGCCTCCTCGCACACCCGCGGCCACGCCGCCGCCGTCGAGCATACGCGGCAATTGCTCGCTTGGCTGGAGCGGCATGGGCGGCGGGTCGTCAACGGCTCGCGGGCCTTCGAGCTCGAAATTAGCAAGGTGCAGCAGCATGCCGCGCTGGAGCAGGTGGGCCTGCGGACGCCTGCCACCCGGGCTGTGGCGGGGGGCACGGAGGCGCTGCTGGAGGCGGCCGAGGACGTGCCAACGCCCTTTGTCACCAAGCACAACCGGGGCGGGAAGGGGCTCGGGGTACAGCTCTTCCGCACCCACGAGGCGTTCGAGGAGGCCGTGCAAAATGGCGACATTCCGACGCCGCCGGCCTACGTTACCCTTCTACAGCAGTACATCGAGCCCGCCGAGCCGGTCATCACGCGCTGCGAGTTCGTAGACGGGGACTTTCTGTACGCCATCACGTCCGACACCAGCGACGGCTTCGAGCTGTGCCCGGCCGACGCCTGCCGCCCCGACGCGGACCGCTGCGCGGTGGACGACGACGAGTCGCTGTTTGCCCTGCGCGAGGACGTGCCGTCGGCCCTAATCGACCGCTACAGGACATTCCTGGAGCGGGAGCAGATCGACATCGCCGGCATCGAGTTCATCGAGGACGCCGAGGGGAAGATCTGGACCTACGACATCAACGGCACGACCAACTATTCGCCCGAGGTCGAAGACGAGCACGGCCTCAGCGGCATGGCCGCCGTCGCCGACCTCCTCAAACGCGAACTGAAGGCGGCGGCCACCGGCGAACACGTTCCCTCCTAATTTCCACCTTCTGACCTTCAACCTTCCAACCTTCAACCCCTCCGATGATCGATCTTGGCATCTGGCTTCCCATTTTCGGCGGCTGGCTCCGCAACGTTGAGGATGAGGGCATGCCGCCCACGTTCGACTACAACCGCAAGGTGGCCCAGGCGGCCGACGATGCGGGCTTCTCGACGATGCTGATCGCCGAGCTCAACCTGAACGACATCAATGGCCCCTCGCACCCGGCCCTGGAGTGCTGGACCACGGCCTCGGCCCTCGCTCCGGTGACCGACGACATCCGCATCATGGCGGCCATTCGCCCGGGCTTCCGCGAGCCGGCGGTGACCGCCAAGATGGCCTCCAACATCGACCACATCTCCAACGGCCGCTTCGAGGTCAACCTTGTCTCGGCGTGGTGGGAGGAGGAGATGAAGATGTACGTCGGCGACTGGCTCGATCACGACGCCCGCTACGACCGCTCCGCCGAGTTCGTGCAAATCTTGAAGGGCCTCTGGTCGCAAGACCGATTTTCGTTTGACGGCGACTTTTACACGATCGAGAACACGATCCTGGAGCCGAAGCCGGTGCAGCCCGGCGGCGTGCCCGTCTATGCCGGGGGCGGCTCCGAGGAGGGGCGCAACATGATCGCCACCCACTGCGACCACTACCTGATGCACGGCGGCGCCGTCGACAAGATCGCAGGCGATATCGAGGACTTGCGCGAACGCCGCGCCGAGAAGGGCCACGACCCCGACGAGATGAAGTTCGGCATGGCCGCCTACATGATCTGCCGGGAGAGCGAAGCGGAGGCCCGCGAGGAGCTCGACCGCATCACCACGGTCGACTACGAGGCCGAGGGCTTCGACAGCTACGATGACTTCGTGGAAAACTCGGAGCTGGACTCCGAGGTCGACCTCAAGGACTACTCGGTGTCCAACCGCGGCCTTCGACCCGACCTCGTGGGCACCCCCGACCAGATCGTAGAGAAGCTGCACGCGTACGCCGACGTGGGGCTCGACCTCGTGCTGCTGCAGTGCAGCCCCATGCTCGAAGAAGTGCAGCGCATCGGCCGAGAGGTAATCCCCCGGCTTGAGCCCACACCGGCGCGCTGAGCACGGCGCCTGTCAGGAGCCTCCGGAATCGTCACGCTGCAGCACGTCCACCCCAAGCCGGTCCTCCAGTTCGTCGATGCGACCGCGGCTCACCGTGACCCGGGTGCCGTCCTTCAGGCGCACGGCGTAGTCGCCCCCACCTCCGCGCAGGAGGAGCTCGATCTCTTCGAGCCGCACGATGGCCGACCGGTGCACGCGAGCGAAGGCCTCAGGGTCGAGCCGGGACGCCAGCGTCTTCATTCGCTCCCGGATGACGTACGTGTCGTCCCTCGTGTGGAGCTCAGCGTAGGAGCCGTCGGCGGTGATGTGGGTGAGGTCGTCGACCGGCACGATGCGGGCTTTTCCGCGGCCCTGCACGGCAATCCGCTCCAGATAAGGCTCGTCGTGGGAGCTCTCCTCCTCCAACAGAGACGGATCCCGCTCCCGGAGGAGCCGCAGGAGACGGTCCGAAATGGCTTCGTCCTCCTGATTGGCAATCTGCTCGCGCGCCCGCTGCAGGGCCTGCTCGAAGCGCTCGTCGTCGAACGGCTTCAGCAGGTAGTCCACCGCGGCGAGGTCAAACGCCTTGATGGCGTACTGGTCGTAGGCGGTGACGAAGACGGTCGTCGGCATCGCCTCCGCCCCAATCTCTTCGATCACATCGATGCCGCTCATGCCGGGCATCTGCACGTCCAGAAACACGAGGTCGGGCGCTCGCTCGCGAATCGCGTCGACCGCCTCGGGGCCGTCCTCCGCGTCGCCGACGACGGTGACGTTGGGAGCCTCATCGAGGAGCTCGTGGAGTCGTTCGCGGGCCAGCGGCTCGTCGTCCACAACCAGGGCGCGAATGGAAGAGGCATCGGTGGACATGGCGAGGAGAACGGTGGCGCAGGGAGACGATCAGTCGGCGCTCGAGGCAGGAACCGATGCAGTGAGCGACGAGGCGCCCGTGGCCGTGTAGAGGGCCGTGCTCGTGTGGTACGGAATCCGAAGCACAGCCCGGGTGCCCCCTTCGTCCGACGATTCGAGGTGCAGAGTCGGGTCGGCCCCATACAATTCTTGGAGACGAGCGCGCACGTTGCGCAGGCCGAGCCCTTCCTCCTGCGACTCGGGGAGGCCCGGTCCATTGTCCGTGACCGACAGCACGAGCCTGTCGTCCTCGCGGCGACCGCGCACCTCGATCCGGCCTACCCCGCGCACCTGACTCGCTCCGTGCTTGATGGCGTTTTCGGCGAGGGGCTGCAGGATGAGATTGGGCACCTGAGCGTCGTAGAGGGACGACGGCACGTCGACCTCCGTGTCTAGCCGACCCTGAAATCGAATCGACTGGATCTCGAAGTAGTCATCGAGGAACTCCAACTCCTGAGAGAGGGGCACCTCCTGGGGCGCCTCCTCGTCGAGCACGTGGCGCAGCAGCTCGCTGAGGCGCGCAATCATCCGGCGCACCCCGGCCGGGTCGCGGTCCACAAGTGTGCTCACTGCGTGCAACGTGTTAAATAGAAAATGCGGATTGAGTTGCATGCGAAGGGCCTCCAGGCGGGCCTCTGTGAGCTGAGCCTCAAGCGCCTCGGCGCGCTCCTCCAGGCGTTCGGCCTCCTCCTGCCGCGCCTTCTGCTGAAAATAGTAGCTCCGGGCAAAGCCGGCCATCAAGATGACCAGATAGATGGCCAGCTCGTCGGTGAACCAGAAGTTGCCGAGGGCCTGAATGACATCCATCGAGCGCTCCCCCAGTCCAGCCGTGACTGCGTCCTCAATTAGATCGACTGCGAGTGCGACCGTGAAGGCCGCCGCCGCGTGCCCTCCAATGTTTCGGGCCACCGTCGTCCGTTTCGTGTCGGAGGGCTCCACGACCGGAAGTACCTCGGCGAACCGAAAGACGAGCGGAGTGAACAGGGCCCACAGGCTGTATTCGCCCAACTCCCCGACCGTTCGGGCCCAGTGGAGCTCTTCGGAGGCGTCTCCGAGCACGCTCTGCCCCACCGAGAGCAGGACAACAATTGCCCAAAAGGCGGCAATCAGTCCCCACTCCAGGCGGCTCGGCCAGTTGGATCCCGAATGGTCTGTCATCGCAGGGGCGAGTTCGAAAGAGAAAAGCGGGCAGTGGACACGAGTCGGCGATCGGTCCTGTTCGGGACGAAGCGAATGACCGTTCCGGAAACGGGCGGACGTTCAGTCCGCCGCGGGGCCGGTCGGCAGCGTTTCCCGTCGTGGAGGGCGCAGGTTATCGGTAATCGCGCCGACCGCGCCCGCCCCGGTCGTTGCTTGACCCCGACCCAAAGTTGTACTGGAAGGTAAGGGAAAATTCCCGGCTTCCCCATTGCATGGTCGACTCCTGGTAGAGATTCTGGTCCCGATACCACATGTTCATCTGCGTGTTGTTGAGGAGGTCGTCGACCCGCAGGGTAAGGCTCCCGTCGCCCCCGAACAGTTTCTGCTGGAGCGCCACCTCCGTACTCGTGAAACGGTCGATTCGTCCCTGGGGCGGAATGTCGCGTGCAGGCCGGTAGTACTGGCTGAGCTCCAACTGCAGGCCGTCCCGCAGCTTCGTCTGGAGGTTGGCCCGGCCCGAGAAGAGAAGCGCGTCCTGACTGAGGTCGGTAGTGAGGTTGGACCCGTCGGTGACCGAACGGTAGAAGTTGCCGCTGATCGTACCCTCTAAGCGATCTGCCATGTTGAAGGTCGTCACCAGCTCCGTGCCGTAAGAGGTGCTGGTAGAGAGGTTCTGGGCCTGACGGACAATGACCGTCCGCCCGTTAATTTCTTCCTCGAACCGCACTTCTTCAATCTCATTGACGGTGTGCCGGAGGTACGGGGTCACCGAGACGGAACCGATGCCCCAGCGACGGGTCATGCTCAACTCGAAGGAGTGAATATACTCCGGGTCGAGTCCGGGATTGCCCCGCTCCTGAAATGTCGGGTTCTCGTTGTCCTCGATGGGGTTGATGTCCCAGAGGCCGGGCCGGTCTACACGCTTGCTGTATGAGAGACGAACCTGGCGCTTCTGGTTGGGCTTGTAGGTGAGGAAGGCGCTAGGGTAGAGGCTCACATAGGAACTATTCGTGATCGCGTCCTCGCTGGAGAGGTCGAAGGTCGTACTTACCGTCTCGGCCCGCAGCCCGGCCTCCAGTTGAAAGTCCCCAAAGCCCCGGCTCAGCGTGCCGTAGGCCGCGTGAATCAGCTCGTCGAACGTGAAAACCGTCGTTCGGTCCTCGTAGGTTTGGTCGCTGTCGAGCCGGCGAAGGGTGCCCTTGTAGCCAGTCTCTAGCGAGAATGCCCCGAGGAGACGCGAGTAGTCGACCTCCAGCGACCCGTCCTGCTCGTCTTCGTTGACGATGTCGACTTCCCGGTCACGGGGGGACGGAAGACGCGTGCCATTCTCAATCCCGTAAACGGTGTACGTGCCGTCCTCCGCTTCGAAGTCTCGGTCGTAGCGCACCTGTGCGCTCAGAGTGTGGTTCTCGGAAAAGTCGTGGCTGACGTCGAGGCGTCCGTCGATGGTCTTGTCGGAGGAGGTATTGTCCAAAATGCGGACGTAGCGGTCGGTCAGGTTATCCGGGATCGGTTCGCTGCCGACGTACTCCCGGTATTCGGACCGACCGCTCTCGCCGCTGCGCCGAAGGCTGAGACTCGTTTCCAGGCTCAGGGACGTGCTCTCGGTGACGTTGTAGTCGACGTCCGTCCGGAAGGAGTGCGACCGGTCCAGTTCCTCTTCGAACCCGGACTGGTCCACCCAGGAGCTGGGCCCGTCGCCGTTGAACTGCTCGACGAGACGGGACTCGGAATCCTCCTCCCCCTCGCGGCGATACGAATAAGTGCCCACGAAGCGCCATCCGCCACCCTGAAAGCCGACGTTCGCGGAGCCGTTGCCGCCGTACCGGTTGTTGGCGGTGCGCCTGACACCCAGGGTGACCCCGCCGTTCCACTTAGCCTCCAGGTCGCGCCGGAGCACGATGTTGATGATGCCGGCCATGCCTTCCGGCTCGTACTTTGCCGATGGGTTTGGGATCACCTCCACCCGTTTCACCGCCTCCGCCGAAAGGCTTTCGAGGTAGCTTACGAGGCTTTGGCCTTGAAGCGAGGCGGGTTCGCCGTTGATGTAGAGCGAGACGCTTTCGTTGCCCCGGAAGCTAATGCTCCCGTCCAGGTCAAGCCGAATCGAAGGGAGATCTTCGAGCACCGATCGGGCCGAGCCGCCGGCGCTCAGGGCGCGGTCGGACGTGTTGTAAACGTTTCGGTCCGTCTCCATCCGGGCCGCGGGGCGGTCGGCCGTCACTTCCACTTCCTGCTGCCGGGCCGTCTTGCGGGCCAGCCGGATGGTGCCGAGGTCGCCCTCGCCCTCTGCCTGGACAGTACGCGTATTCGGGAAGCGCCGCGTGTCGTATCCGACGAAGCTGATGCGGAGGGTGTACGCGTCGAGGGGCACGTCTTCAAGCGCAAACCGGCCCTCCGGCCCCGTCACTGTGCCCGTGACGAGCGTCGAGTCGTTGTCGGTGCGGTCCCATAGCGCCACGGTTGCGTCCTGGAGGGGGGCTCCGGACTCCGCGTCTATGACGCGGCCGGACAGGGTGCCGGTGGGGCCCTCTGAATCTTGAGCCTGACCGGGGGCCACGCTTCCTAGAAGAAGAGCGAGAAGGATCCCAAGAACGCCGAACCCTCGCGGGCGGGCGAGCATGCGAACGCGAGCCATGAGCATAGAACCGTGCGTATCAAGTCGGTCGAGCGGGGGTGTCCCCGGAACGAGGCACGCCTTCGCATGGAGGAGGGGGAGGGAAGATTCGGCTCGTTCTACGAAGTGCACCTGCACGCCGCGGCTTGCATCTCCGCTTCGGCACGGAACTACGACACGCACCTCACCGGCGTGAGTCGCATGGCCGGGGGGACGCCGCAAGACGCTGCTGCTGGGGTGAAACGTTTGTCGGCGCGCCCGTTCAAGTCCGACCGAAATGGCCATTCCGCTGGGGGCCGTGGGACGGCCGCCCGCACGAAGACGG
>NZ_JBDGQQ010000133.1:12240-19099 GCF_042218895.1 Salinibacter sp.
GACGGCCGCCCGCACGAAGACGGAGAAGAGGGCCGTCGCCGACGACCACGCACGGACTGAGACTGACTATGATCGGATCGGCCCTCCGTCGAGGGGGTGTCCTCATGCTGTTGGGACTGCTCCTTTTCACAGGGTGTCTCCCGTACAGCTGCCAGCGCCAGGCCAACGAGGCCCTTTATCCGAGCGACTCGCTCTCCCGTCAGATCGCGCAAGACACCCCAGCGGACACCTTGGATTCGCTGTGGGCCTCCACGGGGACGGAGGCGCACCCCCTGACGCATCCACGTACGGTCCGGTTCCTGAGCGACGATCGCCTCGCCGTCAGCGACGTGGAGCGGAACAGCCTTTTCGTCTTCGGTGCCGGCAGCACATTTCAGCGCGAGGTCGCCAAGGGAGGCTTCGACGTGCCCTATCTCGCTGGCACGCGGGGCGACACGCTGGTCGTCTTCAACGCCGGGGCCAATCGGGTCGACTTCGTGGCCGACGGCCAGCGGCTGGAGGGACAGTCCATCACGTATGAGCGCCCCGCCCCTGAGACCCTCGTGTACATGCTGGCGACCGACACGACGATGTACGCGAAGGTCGTGGGACGGCAAACGGAATCGTTCATCGCTCGGCTCAACGATCGAGCGCAGCCCACTGCCCGCGCTCCGCTGACGGGGCCGTACTGGCAGTACGCCGGGTTCCTGCGGGCGTGGGGCGATACGCTGGTGAGCCTGTCGGGCTTCCGACCCGTGGTGAACCTCCTGCCGCGCGCCTTCCAGGACGGGGCCACGCCGGACAGCCTCCGGCTTGTCGGGTTCGACTCGCCGATGCTGGAGCGCCGCTACGCCTTCGGCCAGGGCGACGCCACGGAGGCCCCGCTCCTCACCCCCGCCGCCGCGCCGCTGGGAACCTCGCTGTTCGTGCTCAACCTGCGTCCCGGATGGATCCAGATCGACGTCTACGACCGAAACGGCCGTCTGCAGCGACGTCTCGTCGAGCCGCACGACGAAGGCAGTCCGAACTTCTATCCGCTCGATCTCGACGTACGACGCACAGAGCAGGGCTATATCTTCGCCGTCACGCTCCGGGCGCCGGAGCCCCGCCTTGAACTGTACCGCTGGCGGCCCTCACCGGCGATGGACACCGTGACAGCATCTGTGTCTAAGTAGAACAGGAGCATTCACCGGCGGGCACCCGCGTCAGAAATAGTAGCGCAGGCCGAGTCCCCCGCCGACCCCGCCTTCCGTCTCGGGAAGAACGTCGATCCGTGGCGTGAGCCGGCCGTAGAGCTCGACCTGACGGTTGAAAACGAGGTTGAGCCCGATGGTCCCGCTGATCCCGATGAGGGCTTCATCGTCAACGGGCTCAGGCGCGTCGAAGAGGCCGATGAATCCGCCGGGACCGATGAACCAGTGGAAGTCCGGGTCGATGTTGGCCCGGATGTTGTTTTCGAAGAGCGCGTGGGCGTTAAGGAAGAAGCGATCGTCGAGGTCCCAGGCCGCCAGGAGATCGTAGGACGGTCCCTGGGCGTCGTAGAATTTGAGCGTGATGCCGCTCGGCTCGCCGAGTTGTCCCCCGAAGCCCACCGCACCGGAGGTTCGCTGTGCGCAGGCAGGGGCCGCGAGCAGGAGGCAGAGGCCAACGACGAGAAAGAAAGCGGGGGTGGAGCGCTGGTGCATGGATCGGCTAAGACCTGTGCGAAGGAAGTGGGCGAGATCACGGAGGCGCACTCGTGGTCATCGATCCGCGTACTGGCACTCGATCTCCGCCCGGTGGCGTGCCCACCGGAGCACCCGAAGGAAACGGGGCCGGGCAAGTGCTCCGCTACTCCAAAGTGCGCGAGCCGCCTGCCAGAAGAGACGAGCGCGACGGCTGTGTGTTACAGAAAATGATGGGGCCGCCGTCGTCCCTCTGTGGGCTGCTCGTTACAGGATCGATGATTGTTTGTCCCGCGAATCGGGGGCATGGGAGGAACAGCCGAGGGGGGTCTTCGTGGTATTTGCGCCTCTCAAAGACAGTCACCTCGGCTGCACGTGTCTCTTCCACCAGTTCGCTCGCAACATGGCCCTCACGGATCTCTCAACGCTTGGTGCCCTCAAGGATGCAGGCTATCAGGTCCGCTCCGTCAAGGACGAGATGCGGGCCAACCTCATGGAAAAGCTCCGCGCAGGAGAGGACATTTTCCCCGGCATCCTGGGCTACGACCAGACGGTCATCCCGCGGCTTCAGAACGCCATCCTCGCGAAGCACGACATCATTCTCCTGGGCCTTCGCGGGCAGGCCAAGAGCCGAATCATCCGCATGCTGCCGCAGCTTCTCGACGACTACATCCCTGTCATCGAGGGCACGCCACTAAACGAAAATCCGTTCGACCCGATCACGAAGCAGGGGCGCGAACTCGTCGAGGAGAGGGGCGACGACACTCCCATCGAGTGGCTGCCGCGAGACGAGCGCTACGGCGAAAAGCTGGCCACCCCCGACACCACAATCGCCGACCTCATCGGCGATATCGACCCCATCAAGGCGGCCAATGAGCGGCTCACCTACGCCGACGAAGAGGTCATCCACTTCGGCATCATCCCCCGCACCAACCGGGGCATCTTCGCCATCAACGAGCTGCCGGACCTGCAGCCGCGCATCCAGGTGGGGCTCTTCAACATCATGGAGGAGCAGGACATCCAGATTCGCGGGTTCAACGTGCGCTTTCCGCTCGACGTGATGATGGTGTTTTCTGCCAATCCGGAGGACTACACCAGCCGCGGCAACCTCGTCACGCCGCTCAAGGACCGGATCGACAGCCAGATCACCACGCACTACCCGAGGACGCTCGACACGGGCATGGCCATCACCGAGCAGGAGGCATGGCAGGACCGCGCAGACGGCACCGACGACGCGGCGGTGGACGTGCACGTGCCCAATTTTTTCCGGGAGATCGTTGAGCAAATTGCGTTCGAGGCGCGGGACAGCGAGTACATCGACCAGACGTCGGGCGTGTCGGTGCGCGTGACGCGAGCCGCGTTGGAGGCCCTCCTCTCGGCGGCCGAGCGCCGCGCGCTCCTGAACGATGAGGACGAGACCACGGTGCGGGTGAGCGACCTGATGCACGTAGCCCCGGCCATTACTGGCAAGGTCGAACTCGTCTACGAGGGCGAGCAGGAAGGGGCCCAGGAGGTGGCCCTCACGCTCATTGGGCGTGCTGTCCGGTCCCTCTTCACGGACTACTTCCCCGATCCCAGCGACAAGGAGGACGGACGCCCGGAGTACGAGGACGTTCTCAACTGGTTCGCCCAGGGCAACGATGTCGAGCTGGATCAAGACATGAGCGACGCCGCGTACGCCGAGACCCTTGGGCAGATCAACGGCCTTCAGGCCCTCGTGGAGGAGCACCTCTCGCCGAACACACCGGGAGAGACGCGAGCCGGGATGGAATTTGTGGTCGAGGCGCTCCATCAGAACTCGCTCGTCGGCAAGGAACTCACCGAGGGTGGGCAGACTTACGACGACATCATGGGGTCGATGCTTTCCTCGCTCGGCGACGGAGGGGTTCCGGGAGAGGACTTCGACGAGAGCGATTTCGACGACGATGACGACGACGATCCGCTAAGCCGGTATCGGTAGCGCTGAGCCGTTCGTACGTCGAGCGCTACGGTGCCTCTGTGGCAACTCGCATCCGCCGCAATCGACTGCCGATGGACGACTCCCCGACCGTGTCGGTCCGCAAGGCCACGCCCGACGACGCGAAGACCCTCGTCGACCTGATCCTGGAGCTGGCCGCCTACGAAAAGCTGCTCGACGAAGCTGAGCCCAGCGTCGAGCTGCTTGAGGAGCACCTGTCCGAGGAAGCACTGACGGGATGCGAGGCGCTCCTCGCCGAAACGGAACGCGACACAGCAGTCGGCTTTGCGCTCTTCTTCCACAACTACTCCACGTTTCAGACAAACGCGGGCCTTTACCTCGAAGACTTGTTCGTGCGACCGACCTATCGGGAAGAAGGCATCGGCCGGGCGCTGCTCCAGCGAGTCGCCCAAATCGCACTAGAGCGAGGGTGCCGGCGGATCGACTGGGCCGTGCTGGACTGGAACGAAGAGGCGATCACGTTCTACGAAGCGCTCGGTGCAGAGTCGCTCGACGACTGGACGACCATGCGCCTGGACGAGGAGGCAATCGAAGAGGTGGCGGCCCTGTCCACAAGCCCGACGGTGTAACACTTCGGCGCCGAACGGCCCCAAAGCAGTCGTCCACGCGACCGCGAAGCCCTCCATCCTCCCGCACATCGTCCCGCCTCCATGACGACGCTCGCCATCATTCCGGCCTTCAACGAAGCCCGGGCCATCGGGCAGGTCGTTAGCGACATTCCCGACATCCTGGTCGACGAAGTCGTGGTCGTCAATAACGCCTCGACCGACGCAACCGAAGCCCGGGCCCGTGCCGCCGGCGCCACGGTCGTCAGGGAAGAGCAGCAGGGCTACGGCCATGCTTGCCTGCGCGGCATCGAATACGCGAAGACCAGGCGGCCGGACGTGCTGGTTTTTCTGGACGGCGACTATAGCGACCACCCGGACGAGATGCCGCGGCTCGTCGATCCCATTGCCGCCGACCAGGCTGACTTCGTCGTCGGGTCCCGCATCCGGGGGGAGGCCGAACCCGGCGCGCTGCTCCCGCAGGCCCAGGCGGGCAACCGGCTGGCCTGCACGCTCATGAAGCAGATCTGGGGCGCGGAGTACACCGACCTTGGGCCGTTCCGGGCCATCCGCTTCCGCGACCTGCAGGCCCTCGACATGCAGGACAAGACGTTCGGCTGGACCATCGAGATGCAGATCAAGGCCGCAGAGGCGGGGCTTCGCGTGGACGAGGTGCCGGTGTCGTACCGGCGGGGCATTGGACCCTCCAAGATTACGGGGACGCTCTCGGGGACCGTGAAGGCCTCCGCCAAGATTCTTTGGACGATCGGGCGCATGGCCGCCACGACCCATCAGCGAGCACCCCGCCTCCAAGAGCGGGTGGACCGGTTCCGGGAGGCACGTCCGGCATCTGAGGTCCTGGACTGAAGGGGGGATCGGGGGGCGGGAACCGCTCGGGGTGGAAGGGACGAACCTTTCCCCTGAGGTCCCGTTTCCTTTGCGGTTCGCTATCCTCCCTACCGACTACCGCTTGACCCAAGCCACCATGGAGCCCGACATCTGGCACAATGGCGAGTTCATCGCCCACGACGACGCCCAAATCCACGTCCTTTCGCACGTCATCCACTACGGGTCCTCGGTCTTCGAGGGCATCCGATGCTACGAGACCGAGCAGGGATCGGCCGTCTTCCGACTGGAAGAGCACATGGAGCGCCTGGTCGATTCGGCTAAGGTTCACCGCATGGACATCCCGTATGACCTGGATGAACTCATCGAGGCCGTCGTCGACACCATCGAGCACAGCGGCCTGCGGGAGTGCTACGTCCGGCCGGTGGTCCTGCGGGGCGAAGGCCCGATGGGCGTGAACCCGCTCGACAATCCCGTCGAGACCTTCATTGCCGTGTGGGAGTGGGGACAGTACCTGGGCGAGGAAGCCCTGGAGAAGGGGGTGGACGTGGAGGTGGCCAGCTGGAACCGCATGGCGCCCAACACCTTCCCGGCCATGGCGAAGGCGGGGGGCAATTACCTGAACGCCTCCCTCGTGAAAATGGACGCCATCAAGAACGACAAGATGGAGGGCATCATGCTGAGTACCGACGGCTACGTGGCCGAGGGCAGTGGCGAAAACCTCTTCATCGTCAAGGACGGCACGCTCTACACCGCGCCGGTCGGGCTCTCCATTTTGCCCGGTATCACGCGGGCCTCCGTGATTGCACTGGCTGAGGAGCGCGGCTACGAGGTCGAGGAAAAGAAAATTCCCCGCGAGGCGCTCTACACGGCCGACGAGCTCTTCTTCACCGGCACGGCCGCCGAGGTAACGCCCATCCGCACGGTCGACGAGTACACGATTGGGTCCGGCTCGCGTGGCCCCATCACGAAGGAGCTGCAGGACGCGTTCTTCGAGGTCGTTGAAGAGGGCAAGGATCCGCACGACTGGCTCACGTTCACTGATGTCCCCGCGGATGAGGAGATGGAAATTACGGCGTAGTGTAGTGGGGCTCCCTCCCTTCCATCTCCAAGTCGAGACGGCCTTCAAGCCACTCGTCCCCATGGATCCGACGCGGCTTCTGTACGCTCTTCTTGCGGGCCTGTTGCTCGCGGCGTGGTGCACATGTCCCGCACGGGCTCAAGACACCGAGTGGACGGTCCTCTTCGGCGGCGACAGTACGGACGGATGGTCGCACGTCGGGAAGGGACAGGTCGTGTTGGAGGATGGGATGCTCAAGACGAAAGGGGGACTGGGGCTGCTCTGGTACACAGAGCGAAAACTCGGCAACGCCAAGCTTCAGGTGGAGTACCGGGCCGTGGACAGTAGCAATGCGGGCGTTCACGTCCGCATCCCGGAGCGCCCCGGCGGGCCGTGGGAGGCCGTCCACGGCGGCTACGAGGTGCAGATCAATCCTGTGGGCGACTCCACGCACCGCACAGGCACGCTCTACTCCTTGACCGAAGCCCGGGCCAAGGTCGGAGGAGGGAACGGATGGAACACGATGACCGTCACGCTCGACGGCGCCCGCACGGTGGTCCACGTGAACGGGACGCTCGTCACGGACTACACGGAAGGCGACCCTGTGCCGCCGCGGAAGGCCGACTACGAGCCGGAACGGGGCTCCCGTCCCGACGAAGGGTACATCGGCCTCCAGAACCATGGCAGTGGGGACACCGTCTATTTCCGGCGCGTGGCCGTTCGTCCCCTTGAGGTGAGAGAGGAAAAGGAGTAATTCGGACACCGTTCATTACATACGGTTCGGTCT
>NZ_JBDGQQ010000134.1:0-23903 GCF_042218895.1 Salinibacter sp.
CCGAGCCCTTCAGCACCCCCGCTGACTGGTTCAAAACCAACTTCGCCTACGGCATCACGTCCTACCCCGGCGGGTCGATGCTGGTGGACATGATGGGGTACGTCATTGGCGACGAGCAGCGCGACCAGTGGCTCCATCGATACTTCCGGGAGCGCAAGGGCATGCACCCCGACCCGTTCGACCTGGAGCTCTTCGCGGAGCAGGAGAGTGGCCTTATGCTCGATTGGTACTTCTACCAGTTCACCCGATCGACGCGCACGGTCGACGACGCCATCACGGATCTCGAACAGCAGCGCACGGGTGACGGGGTGGAGGTCGATCTCACCCTTAAGCGTAAGGGCTCCATCCGGATGCCGCAGGACGTGAAGCTCACGCTGGCCGACGGATCTACGCAGTGGCTCAACGTGCCGCTCGCGTCGATGCACGGCCACAAGCCCGTGCCCGACGACTGGATCGTGACCGAGCCCTGGCCCTGGGTCACGCCGAAGAAGACCGTTACGGTGACGGTGCCAAGCCGCGTGGAGAAGGCCGTGATCGATCCGAATGGGGAGACGCCGGACCTGAACCGCCTCAACAATTCGACCGACCTGCCCCTCAAGACACGATTCCTCCGCGCCCCGCAGTCCCGCTGGTCGCACTACGAGCTCGGCGTGCGGCCGCTGGCCGGGTATGCCTACGACTTCGGATTTGGAGGCGGCGTGCAGGTGCGCGGACAGTACTTTCGGGGCGAACGCCAGCTCCGAGGCATGGTCACGCTCTGGCCTGAGGTGCTCTTCTCCAATGGGGACGATCCGGGGTTCGAGGGGTCCCCCAGTTTGCTGTCGGACACAGATACCGGCTCGTGGTTCACCGGGCTCGACTACGAGTTTCGTTACGAGCGTCCCTTCCACCCGTTCGGTGCTCGCGCTACGGCTGAGCTCTCCGCCACGAAGCATCTGGGCGTGCTGGAGAATCGGCTGTCCCTGCGGGTGCCCCTCCGCTCGCCGCTTGCGGAAACCAGCGAGCGCCTTCGGATCTCCCTTCTGCAACAGCTGAATCCGAGCGACCGCGCCTACGGGCGTGCTCAATCCATAGGGGCCGTGGTGGACCCCCGAACCGGACGTTCAACCATTGCCAGGATCGAGAGGAATTTCTGGGGACAGGCTCATTCTGTGTCCGCACGGGTGGACTACACCGTGGCCCAGGGATCCGACCGGATTTCGGTAATGGCCGAACTCGGAGGCGCCCTTCAGGCGTACGAAGGGGACTTTTCCCTCGGCCCCAACTCCAGCGGTTCCTCCTCCGACCAAGCCTCCCGGCTCGCCTTTTCTGCTCAAAACAGTACCAGTCTTGGTTTCCTCACGGGGCAGGCAAACGTACAGTTTGGCCTTGGGGCTGACGGCCTGCTTCCCTACAAGCGCTTCGTGCTGGGCGGGCGATCCCTCGAACGCCAGTGGCGGAACGACACCTACCGCCAGGCGAGCGCGGCCTTCGAGCAGCCGGTGTCGGAGGGCCACCTCGTCGGGTTCGGAACGGCGGGGCCTGTGGCGTACCTTCGTTCCGGCCGACTCGGAATCACGGGCGAAAACATCGTCGCCGGACGTCTCTCGCTCGGGGGCGCGCCCTTCCCCGGCGTGAATGCCCTCTCTCCCCTGCGTCTGTCTGTATTTTCGGGGATCGGCACCGCGTGGAGTGAGGGGGCCTTCCTCTCGGGGTTCGACGCGGACAATCTGAAGGCCGACGCTGGATTCGGCGCGCGCTACAGCATCTCCGAGATTCCGCATCTCAGCCGCTGGACCGCGCAGTCGGACTTCCTGCAAGGGCTCGACGTGGTGGCGAAGTTTCCCGTGTGGGCCAGCGATCCGGGGGTGATCGAGGAGAGTACCGACGAGTTCAAGTTCCGCTGGCTCATCGGCGTGGAGCTGTAGCGCGGCTATCCGCCCCCGTTTCCCTGTTCGCGCATCTCGCGCTGGCGCATCGGCATGGCGTCGATGGTGTCGAAGAGAGAACGCGCCGCGACCGGCTCGGGGTCTCGCCGCTTCTCGGTGCCGTCCTTCCCCACGAGGACGACTCGGAAGGAGTCCGGCGGCACGCTGAACCGCTCCCGGAGGCGTCGAGCCGCACCCTCCGTGAGCGGCCGCGGATCGGCACCGGGCTGTTCCCGGCGGGTTCCCTGTTCGGTCCCCCTCACCGTCACCAGGAGAAGATCCCGATCCCGAAAGCCCTCGTCCCGCCCACGGAACTGTTCTTCCTGACGGGGTAGGGCGTCGCCCGCGTCGGCGGGCGCAAACACGAAGAGCAGGCGGTGCTCCCACTGGTGGCGCTCAAGACGAAAATCGACCGAGTCGGACGGCGGTGCGGCCATGGAGCCAATGGGTAACAGGGCAAGCAGACAGACGAGTGTGGAGGGGATCATGGGGGAGGCACAGAGGTTGGGCGTGACGGTTCTATGCGATCCAACGAGCGCGCCGGGCAGGGGGGAGCACCACGAGGAGCGAGACTGCTCAGTGTCCCGCCGTCTGCCGTGTCGTCGACGGGGTCGCCGCTTCTAAGTCGTCGAAGCGCGACACAGCGAACAGATCGATCCCCTCCGGCTGCGTCGTTCCACAAGTTAGATCGGCCAGGAGCTGCCCCATCCGAAAGCCGTAGCCCATGCCGTGCCCCGTGAAGCCGGTGGCAAACGTGCTCTCGGGATGGTCGGGGACACGCCCCACCACGGGCCGACCGTCGGGCGAGAACCCCATCGTGCCGCTCCACCGCTGCTGGATGGAGAGGGACTGTGTCCAGGGGAAGTGCCGGTGCAGATAGCGCTCGATGGACGCCTGCACTGCTGGGGTGACGGCCTCTGTGCTCGTCTCCTCGGCCTCCTTGTGCTGGTGCCGCCCTCCTCCCACGAGCACACGTCCGTCTCCGAGCTGCCGCGTGTAGAAGCCTCCATGGTGGGAATACACCGGCACCGGAATGTGAGTCGTATCGGTCGGCGCTGTGGCCAGCATCTGCGCCCGGACGGGCCGCACGGTGTCCGACAGCGACGGTACGAGGGACGGCAGGGACGCCCCGAGGGCCAGCACCACGCGTCGAGCACCGAAGCGCAACTCCGGGGTGTCGAGCACAGCCCCGTTGTCGCCGTGCCAGCGGACGCGTTCAACCGGCTGCTGGGTGTGGACGTCGGCCCCGCTTCTCTCGGCAATATGGCGCACCAGGCGGAGCGGATCCACGGTGGCGCCCGTAGTCATGAACAGCCCCCCATGGAACGCCGTCGCTTCGAGGCGCGCGTTGACCTGATCCGGTTCGAGATACACGACCGGGGCCCCCGCCGACCGAAGATGAGAGAGGCTGGCGCGGAGACGCTCGTCCTCCTCGGCACTTCCAGCCACCGTCAGACTTCCATCGGAGCGCCATCCGAAGGCCGACCCGTGGAGTTCAGACCGCAGCAGGTCCCGATTGGCCCGCGTGAAGTGCCAAAGGCGACGGGCAGTCTGTTCGCCGTACTGGGTCACGTCCGACAAGTAGTCGGCCTGCCCTCCCTGCAGAATAAACCCTGCGTTTCGGCCGCTCGCCCCGGCCCCGAGCGTGTGTGCCTCCAGAATGGCGATCCGCAGAGACGGCTGCCGCCGATGGAGCCAGTACGCCGTCGAGCAGCCCACGATGCCCCCACCCACGACCACTGCGTCGTACGCCAGTTCTTGCTCCCGATGATCCTTTTGCCAGATCGAAATGGACATGCGGTCTAATGTCCGGACAGAGCTGCCGGAATGATACCAGAGAGAAGCTTTGTCAAGGGGGTAACACGTTCGTACGAAGGAACGGGCAACTCGATTCAATTTCCTCAAATTGGGGGCGGCGGATCGGGGAATCACGCCTGCATGTCGACCAGAACACGTCCCTGCACCTGTCCCGAGAGGACCTCACGGCTCGCCTCCGGAATGGCTTCGAGCGAAATCGTTCGGGCCCGAGCCCGTTCGAAGTGTTCATCGTGGAGGAGTTCCGCGAGCCGGTGCCACGCTGCACGCCGGCGATCATTCGGACACGTGTTCGAGTCGATCCCCAGCAGGTTGACCCCTCGCAGAATGAAGGGCAACACCGAGGTTGGGAGCTCGTGTCCTCCGGCGTTGCCAAGCGCAGCCACGCTTCCGTGCCGCTGCAGCCGGGCGATGATGGCGGCGAGGGTCTGTCCCCCAACCGCATCCACAGCCCCGGCCCAGTTCCCAGATTCCAGGGGATGCTCGGGCCCGTCCTCGAACTCGCGACGGTGCACGATCCGAGAGGCTCCCTGGACGCGGAGATACGCGTGCGCCCCCTTGCTGCCGGTCGACGCAACGGCAGTGTACCCGAGGGCATCCAGAAGCGCGATCGCAAAGCTTCCGGCCCCTCCGGACGCCCCCGTGACCACGATCTCCCCATCCTCTGGGGACACGTCGTGCTCCTCAAGTGCCATGACGGCCAGCATCGCGGTGAGCCCGGCCGTCCCGGCCGTCATGGCCTGATCCGGCGACAGGTCTTCGGGGAGTGGAAGAAGTTTGTCGCCGTCCACTTTTGCCTGCTGGCTGTACCCACCCCAGTCTACTTCGCCCAACTGCCACCCCGTCCCGATAACCCATTCACCAGCGCCGAACTCGTCGTGGTCGCTTTCGAGAACACGGCCGACCAAGTCGATGCCCGGCACGATTGGGTAGCCCCCCCGGATGATCTGCCCACTCCCCGTGACCGCCAGTGCATCCTTGTAGTTCACTCCCGAGTACAAGACCTTGAGCCGCACCGCACCCGGGCCGGGATCCGGGAGGTCGCTGGCCTCGAGCCGACGGACATGCGCGTAGACCTCGTCATCGTGGTCGTCGAGAACGAGGGCAGAAAACATGACAGGAGACATATTCGAGCAACGAATACTGCGTGACGAGGCATATCACACCTGCGGGCAGCAGTTGATTCAACCTCTCTGGGAATGCTCGCGGATTTCCCCGATAAAACGCCGACAGGGGTGGACATCGCCGGGCACGATTACGCCTCGCACGCAGGGTCCTTTCCCAGGTCCCACGAGCGGTCTCGCTCACCCGGGCAACTTTTCGATCGTCCTACCGTAAGAAGAATCGATTAACTGGGCAGATTCGCATCAGTTTTTCTTCCCGTCATGTCGGCGCTAGGTCCTCTCCCGTCTGGCTTGTCCGCGGTGGACACGTACTCGGTCCGGATGATGCTCGGACTAGCGGCTAGTCTCAGCATCGTACTTGTTCTCACGAACCTTCCTCTCTACCAGCCTACGGACCAGGTCGGTTGGTCCCCCAACTCTTCAGATCCTCCTCCTGAGCGGATTGCGCTGAGTGAAGTGCGAACCACCGTTCCGCGCGAAGATGCGCTTTTGGGAACGGAAACTGCTCCCCTGTCCTTTTCTCAATCTCAGCGGGCAACCCAGTCCAACTCGCCCCCCAAGCAGTCGCCCTCCCAACGAAAGCCTACCACCTCGAATTCTGCCTCCTCACGCACTGGTGACTCCACCTCAGCGTCTCAGTCTGACCCGCATTTGGTTTCGGCGCTCGGTCCCAATGATCGGAAGCCAGAGATCGTTGGCGGAATGGGAGCCCTGTATCACAACATTCAGTATCCGGAGGAGGCGCGAGATCAGGGAATCGAAGGCCTGCTGAGGCTGGAATTCACGGTACAGGCCGACGGCAAAGTCAGAAACGTAGAGGTTGTGGACTCTTTGCATCCCCTCTGCGATTCTGCTGCGGTGGAGGGAATCCGTTCGGTCCGGTTCGTGCCGGCGGAGCATCGTGGAACCGCTGTTCCGGCCCGGATGAGGCTGCCGGTTCGGTTCCGGCTCATCTCCGTCCCGAAAACAGCGGACGCGAATTCTTGAGGCGCCCTACGCCCCTCCAGGAAACCTTCATTTGAACTTGGAGTACGTTCAAATCCCAATTTTGGAAGCGCTTCCGTCGTCGTTGTCTGATCAATTTTCCGTCTCTCCCATGGCCGAACCGACCACTGCTCCCGAGTCCGATGTTCAGACCGCTGAAGATTTTCTCCCGATCAACGGCACCGATCACGTCGAGTTCTACGTCGGGAATGCCAAACAGGCAGCCCAGTACTACGCGCACCTCTTCGGCTTCCAGATTCAGGGATACCTGGGTCCGGAGACGGGTCGGGAGGACAAGGTGAGCTACTTGCTCGAGCAGAACGACATCTGGTTCGTTCTGACCTCTGCCCTGGGGCCCGACTCTCCCATCAGTGAGCACGTCCACCGCCACGGCGACGGGGTCAAGGACGTCGCTCTTTGGGTCGATGACGCTACCGTTTCGTTCGAGGAGACGACGAGGCGCGGGGCGACGCCAGTTCAGGAGCCTACGGTCCACGAGGACGAGGATGGTCGGGTGATTACCTCATCGATCGCCACGTACGGCGACACCATCCACACCTTCGTCGAGCGATCGGAGTACGGCGGGCTGTTCTTCCCCGGTTTTGAGGCCTGGGACAACGCCTTCTGGGAGCCCCCCAAGCCCGCTGGACTGAAGAGTGTAGATCACTGCGTGGGCAACGTGCACAAGGGCGACATGGATACCTATGTGGACTACTACGGGCGGACGATGGGCTTCTACAACATGCTCCATTTCAGCGACCAGGACATCTCGACCGACTACTCGGCCCTGATGTCGAAGGTGATGGCGAACGGGGACGAGCACATCAAATTCCCGATCAACGAGCCCGCCGAAGGAAAAAAGAAGAGTCAGATCGAGGAGTACCTCGAGTACTACCGGGGCGCCGGCGTCCAGCACGTGGCACTGTCGACCGATGACATTATCGGCGCTGTTCGAGAGCTCCGGCGGCGGGGCGTCGAGTTTCTCCACGTTCCGGACACGTACTACGATCGCGAGGTGCTTGCCGACCGGGTCGGCACCATTAACGAGTCGATCGATGCCCTTGAAGAGCTCGGGATCCTCGTGGACCGGGATCCGGATGGCTATCTCCTCCAGATCTTTACCAAGCCTGTACAGGACCGGCCCACGGTTTTCTTCGAGATCATTCAGCGCGAGGGCGCCCGGACGTTTGGGGCCGGAAACTTCAAGGCGCTCTTCAAGGCAATCGAGCAGGAGCAGGAGCGCCGGGGCAACCTCTAGTCGTCCTGCGGTGATCGGTCTTGGGAGCGTATGGGCTCGGCTCAGGGCCTGTCAAGATCGATTCCCTCCCCCGTGTGGCCGGGCGAGGCCCATGTGCCCGGACGAGGACTGAGTCCCAACCCACCAAGGATCCAGTCCACTCTCGTGGGGAGGTGCAACGAAACGAGCCTCCTTTGATGGCGGCCTCGGTGCCCTTCTCATTGTGGAGAAAGAGGGGGGTCGATGCCGGGATGACCGCTCAGCCTTGAGAGGCTGCTGCTCTATAAATTCTCCCTAGATGGGCTTGCGTTCTGAGTGACTGTGACCTACGTTGTGGAATCGCCGATTCGGCCCCGGCCCTCCTGCCTCTCTGTCGTCGCCCACGCATGGTCTGCTCTTCCTTATGGTTTCCGCCTCCGATGCTTGGAGTGATGCCCTTCACGATCTTCGGGACACGCTTCCGGAGCGAACAGTTCAGAACTGGCTCGACCCCATCCAGCCACTCGGGCTTAAGACCGACGACGGAACGCCCACGATCGTGCTTCAGGTGCCCACACCCTTTGGGGTGCAGTACCTGCGCAGTCGGTTTCAGCGCTCGATTCGGAGGGCCGTAACCGATGCAGTCGGGGAGCCGACGGACGTAAGCTACCAGGTTGCCCCAGAATCGGAGCGGCCGGACGAGATCACGGCAGAATCTTCTTCCTCGAAGGCGTCCTCCTCCCCGCAGGAGGAGCCCTCTTCCTCTCCGTCCCCAAACCAGCCCTCTTCCGCGTCGGCCCCGGATGAGTCCCCGTCGGAGAACTCCTCCTCGGGACCAGCGCCGTCGACCTCCACCAGCGAGTCTCCTTCGCCGGAGCGGGGGGCAGCCCCGCCCTCTCCAGACTCCTCCTCTTCGCCGAAGCGGTCGTCCGCGTCGTCGAAGCAGGCGGCGTCCACGCGCTCCGCGTCCACCTCGGTCTCCGAGGAGTCCCTTCAGGCCAACCGGGAGGGGACGGCAGACCCGGAACCCAGCGAGTCCGCCATCCCCCAGCAAACCGACCCCGGGTCTGCCGACGAGCGCTCCGCCTTCTACGAACAGGCCAAACAGCACCTGCGTCCGGAGTACACCTTCACCGAGTTCATCGAAGGGGATGGCAACCGGCTGGCCCGCAGTGCAGCCTACGCCGTGGCCCAGGAGCCAGGAAGCACCAACTATAACCCGCTTCTGGTGTACGGAGGAGTAGGCCTCGGCAAGACCCACCTCGCACAGGCCGTGGCGAACTACGCCCTCGAGCACGATACCGCCAAGCGGGTTCTCTACGTGTCGAGCGACCGCTTCACGAGCCAGTTCGTGCAGTCGGTCCGCGAGAATCGGATTGCGGCGTTTTCAAGCTACTACCGCCAGGCCGACCTGCTCATCGTCGACGATGTTCAGTTCTTCGGGGAGAAGGAAAAAACGCAGGAGGAGTTCTTCCATATCTTCAACGACCTGCACCAAAACGGCAAGCAAATTTTCCTGTGTGCCGACCGCCCCCCGGCTGAAATCCCCGGAATCGAGAAACGGTTGCTTTCGCGCTTCCAGTGGGGCCTGAGCGCCGACATTCAGCGTCCCGACCTGGAGACGCGAATTGCCATCCTTCAGCGCAAAGCCGCCCGGCAGGACATTGCGGTCGAGCCTGAGGTCTTGGAGATGATTGCCCAGCGCATCGACTCGAACGTGCGCCAGTTGGAGGGCGCCCTTACGCGACTCGCTGCCCTCGTCCAGTTCGATAACCGCACCTTGGATCTGGACACGGCTCGCCGCTATCTCCAGGAGCACACCGACGAGGAGCCGACGGTGCTCGATACAGCCGAGATTATCGAACAGGTCGCCGACTACTTCCGTCTTGAGAAGGACGACCTGCTGTCCCGGTCCCGGAAGCAATCGGTGGCTCAGGCCCGGCAGATTGCCATGTATCTCTGCCGTGAACTCACAGAGGAGTCCTACTCGCACATCGGGTCGCGCTTCGGCGGGCGGGACCACTCCACCGTCATCCACGCCTACCGGAAGATCGACGAAGGAATGGACTCGGATCCAGGACTGCAGGACGATGTCTCTTCCCTTCAGTCGCGGCTTCGGAACCGGCCGCCGTCCTCTTCCAACCTGTAGCGTGATTTCGCTCGCGCCATGTCGAGGCGGCAACACTACCACCGTCCCATTCTCTTCTTTGTCGAGGAGAGGTCCCCTACTGGTGGTAGAAGCGACGCTGGGTTGTTGAAGAGTCGTGGACCGGAATTCTCTACGCCCAGCATGCAGGCTGTCCGCTCTATTCCGCTCGGTACAGCGGGCAAACGTTGGTGCCTTTTGTGATTTTTTTGTTACCCAGTTACGGTCCACCTGCATTGAGAGTCCTAATCGGTCGGTCCGGCTTCCGGGACAGTCCACACAGTTTGCATCTTTTCCGCGAAACGTTTACCGTATTCCGTCAAGAATTTGGGCTAGCGGACTTCTCCACCAACAGGGACGGTGACGACGGAGGCGACAGGGAGGCTGTCGTCGTCATGCCTTCCGATTTCCACTCCAGTTGACATCACGTCCCGTCCCCTTCTCGAAGAGAGGGACCTTGCTTCCCAAGGTCCCCTTTGGAGTTCCGGAGATCCTTTTTCCTCTGCCCTCACCCGCGTTCCAGGAACGCTGGAGCGCCTTTTCCCCCTTGCCCCTCCCCCTGCACCACTCCCTGGACGTCCATGCGTCGTTCTGAACGCTACTCCCTCCTCTGCTTTCTCGTAAGCCTTACCGTCTGCGCATTTGCATTCGGACTCGGGCCGACGCCGACCCTCGCCCAGTCCAACGAGATGGACGACGAGAACGTCGTCTTCGATCCTGCCCACTACGATGATCTTGAGGCCCGAATGATTGGGCCGTATCGGGGCGGTCGCTCTACGGCCGTCACCGGCATCGCCGGGAAGCCCAATACCTACTTCATGGGCACCACCGGCGGCGGCGTCTGGAAGACGACCAACGCCGGGCAGGACTGGCACAACGTCTCCGACGGGGACTTCGACGTGTCCTCCATCGGCGGCATGGACGTGGCCAACTCTGATCCTAGCGTCATCTACGTGGGCACCGGCTCGGCCTGCATGCGGGGCAATATCCAGACCGGGCGTGGGGTCTACAAGTCGACGGACGGCGGCGACTCCTGGTCGTTCGTCGGGCTTCCCGAGGCGGGTCTCATCGGCAAGGTGGCCGTCCACCCGAAGGATCCCGACGTGGCGTACGTGGCGGCGGTGGGGCACCCGTTTAGCGACAACGAGCAACGCGGCGTCTTCCGCACCACTGACGGTGGCGACACCTGGGAGAAGGTGCTTTACGTCTCCGACTCGACCGGCGTCGTGGACCTCGCCCTCAACCCGAAGAACCCGCGCGAGATCTACGCCGGCCTCTGGCCCGCCCAGCGCAAGCCCTGGACCATGATTAGCGGCTCGAAGGAGGGCGGCATTTACAAGAGTACCGACGGCGGGGACAACTGGAAACGTCTCAAGAACGGACTCCCGCAGGGCGTGGTTGGCAAAACGTCGGTCACCGTCTCGCCGGCCCAGCCGAGCCGCGTGTGGGCCCTCGTGGAGGCGCCGGAACCGAAGGGCGGCCTCTACCGCTCGGACGACCACGGGCAGACCTGGACGCAGGTCAACGACCACCGCAAGCACCTGCAGCGGGCGTGGTACTACACCCACATCTACGCCCATCCCACGGACCCGAACACGGTCTACTCCCTGAACACGCGCTTCTACGAGTCGACCGACGGGGGCGAGACGTTTAACTCATACGGCGTCCCGCACGGCGACGAGCACGACCTCTGGATCAACCCGAAGGATCCCGACCGTATGGTCCTCGGCAACGACGGCGGCGCGCAGGTGACGGTGGACGGCGCCGAGACGTGGTCCACCTACTTCAATCAGCCGACGGCGGAGATGTACAGCGTGACCGTCGACGACGAGTTTCCGTATCGCGTCTACGGCCCCCAGCAGGACAACTCCACGATCCGCCTTCCCTCCCGGTCCGAGGGAGAAGTCCATCCGAAGACAAACTGGACGGCCGTCGGCGGCTGCGAGACCGGTCCCATAGCCCTGCACCCCGACCGTCCATGGCTCATCTACAGCGGGTGCTATGGCGGTCATCTGTCTCGCGTGAACATGCGGACGGAGCAGTCGCGCAACGTGATGGTGTATCCGCAGCTCCAACTCGGACAGAAGCCGTCTACGCTCCGCGAACGGTTCCAGTGGAACGCGCCGATCGAGGTCTCTCCCCACGACCCGAGTGTCGTGTACCATGCCTCACACCGCATCTGGCGCTCGACGGACCGCGGCATGTCCTGGACACGCGTCTCGAAGGACCTGACGACCGACACAGAGGCCCACCAGGACTTTGCGGGCGAGCCGATCACGAAGGACAACACGGGCGTTGAGGTCTTCAACACCGTCTTCTCGCTGCAGGTGAGCCCCCACTCTGCCGAGACGCTCTGGGCCGGCACCGACGACGGACGTGTGTGGCTCTCACAGAATCGAGGTGGGGACTGGACCGAGATCACGCCCGACGGCCTGCCGGAGTACGGCACTGTGCAGCGGATTGAGGTGTCGCCGCACGACGCCGGGACCGCCTATATTGCCGTCCACCGCTACCGGCTCGGCGACTGGACCCCCTACATCTTCCGCACCACCGACTTCGGCAAGTCGTGGACCCGCATCGCCGACGGCACGACCGGCATTCCAACCGACTCCCCGACATGGGTCGTCCGGGAGGACCCCGAGCGGGAAGGACTGCTGTACGCTGGCACGGAGTTCGGGCTCCACGTCTCGTTCGACGACGGACGGCACTGGCAGTCCCTCCAGCAGAATGTGCCAGTCACCCGCGTTCCAGACCTGAAGGTGAAGAACGACGACCTGGTGATTGCCACCCACGGCCGTTCGTTCTGGGTCATGGACGACCTCGAACCGCTCCGCCAACTGACCCCCCAAGTCGCCGAGAAGGACATGCACCTCTACGACCCCACGGCGGCGCATCTGGTGTCTTCGGGGAGCGGCGAGGCCGACCACGAGGATCGTGAGCCGGCTGGAGATCCGGGCGGCGCTACGTTCGACTACGCGTTTGCGGACGCCCCAGATACAACCGTCACCCTCAGCATTTTGGACGACGGGGAGGTCGTGCGGCGCTTCACGAGCGACTCATCGGCCGCCAAGAAAAACGACATGCCAATCATCTCCGCCGAGAAGGGCATGAATCGAACGTCCTGGTCCCTCCGCACCAAGGGCGTCGACACGGTCGAGGACGCCATCGTGTGGGGGTACACCGGTGGTGTAAAGGTGGTGCCGGGCACCTACACGGTCCAGTTGGCGGTCGCCAACGGGGATACCCTCCAGCAGTCCCTGGAGGTGCGCATGGACCCGCGTCTCAAGAACGTGACCAAGAAAGAACTGCAGGCGCAGCACGAACTCGCGACCGCTATCCGGGACACGACCACCGCCATCTACGACGCCATTCGGACCATCCGGTCGGTGCGAGAGCAGGTCAACTCGGTGGCCGCGCACGCCAAGAAGGCGGGCCATGAGGACTTCATGGCCGAGGCTGACTCAATCAGCACAAAGCTGACCTCGATCGAGCAGCAGTTGATGCAGACGAAAAACGAGAGCCACCAGGACCCGCTCAACTATCCGCCCCAGCTCGACAACCAGTACGCGTACCTCTACGGCAACGTTGCGGGTCCAGATGGCCCGCCCACCGAAGGGGCCCGCCAACGGTTCCGTGACTTGAACCAGGAGGAGTGGGCACCGCTTCGGGAGCGGCTTCACACGATCCTGGACACGGACGTGGCCCAGTTCAACAGGCGCGTTCGAGGGCTGGATTCCGAGCCGGTATTCGTCCCGGCTGCTTCTGAGTAGACGCCGAGCGCTTGTCCGGAGTCGTCCGTCGGGACCCTGGTTCTGGCGGGCGGCTCTTCCGGGAGTTCCAGGATCTGGACCGACGCAGCCATCAGAACGAAACTTCGATTCCGTTCTGCAGGGAAAGGTCCACCGACTCCACCTCATCCGGCGGCCGGCTGTCGTAGTCAAGGCTGAACTCCGTGGTCAAGCGGACCGCTTCTGCCAGGCGTACGGTCAGCGCTGCCTGGTTTAGGACGCGCACATCGGACCACTGATCGAAGCGGGGCTGGACATAGACGGTGGCCGTAAAGCGGGTTTCCTCGCTCAACTGGAGTCGCAGATTCAGGTAGTTGCTCCATCGGGCCGTCGAGACGGTGGCGGGATGGCCGCCGAGAGGAGCCTGATCCAGGTTCTCGTATTCGTACATGGGCGTGGTCCCCTGAAAGAGCTTCACCCCTTCACGATTAAAATACCGAATGCGCACTCCGCCACCGGCGAGCACTCGGAGCTGCAGTTGCGCAAAGCGGTCGCGCTGGAGCTGGGTAAAGGCCTCTGCCACGAGGGATGGGAGAAGCTGATAGTTGTAGCGGAGGTGCCCAAACGTGCGGTCCCGAAATGGATCGCCGCCCTGCGTGCCGTAGCGTAGCGCCCCCGTCGCGAAGGTGTAGTGCGGTTCCCGGCGAAAGTCGAATCGTACGCGGGCGCCGATTTCAAAGAGCTCGGTGTGGCCGGACTCTACGGCGACGTCGGCGCCGAGGGTGCTGCGGAATCCTTCCACTTCGAGGGCCCGCATTCGCTCGGTGTTTACCTGCCCCAGCCCAGTGCCGGGAAGGAGAAAAAGACAAACGATCAGGAGAAATGACTGTTGATGGAGGCGACTCATGGCCGAGCAGAGAGACAATGGGTCCGGGACGACGTGCAGTTAGGCCGAGACATGGGCAACCGAGAAGCTGCATTGAGGGCCGGATGCCCGACGAAGCGGTGTCGGAGTGGCCTCCAAGCGCGAAGCGAGACCTGCTGGGACGCAGGTCCCGGCTCTTAGGACCGTCCGCGGCCTTTGGTTCGAATGCAGCTTTCAACTGGATTAGGGGTAGACAGGGGTTAATGTCGTGAAAACCTGTGCGATCGTCAATCCGGTGGCCGGGGGCGGACGGGTCCGGCGAGTGTGGCCCCGCCTCCTCTCGCGGCTCCTCGACGCCACTGCGGCCCTTTCCGTGTACTGGACGACAGGGCCGGGGACGGCGACGTCCCTCACTCGACGCGCCCTGCGGGAGGGAGCCGACCGAATCGTAGCGGTGGGGGGGGACGGGACGCTGCACGAGGTCGTCAACGGTTTCTTCGAGGATCAGCGCCTCGTCGCCCCGTCGGCCGTGCTCGCCTTCGCAGCCTGCGGATCGGGCAGCGACTTCCGACGGGCTCTCGGTGCCCCCGCTGGCGTGGAGGCCGTCCAGCAGTTGCGGAGCGACCGCATCCAGCCCACCGACGTGCTGCGGATGCGGTATACGACGAGGCAGGGTCGTTCTCCCCGGCGCTACGCCATCAACGTCGCCTCCGCCGGCCTGAGCGGCACCGTCGTGCGGCGGTTCTCGCGGCGGGGCCTCGTCCCCTTCCCCCCACGCCTACGCTACTTCCAGGCAGCTCTCCGAGCCGTTGTCACAGACCGCCCCATCCAGGTCCGGCTTACCCTTGATGGGGAATTGCTGTCGCCGACCCGTGTCCGCCTCGTCGCCGTCGCCAACGGCCCCACGTTCGCTGCGGGCCTGCCCATCGCCCCCACCGCTACCCCGCACGACGGCGTGTTCGACCTGACGATTCTCCAGGACGTGCCGGTTCCAACACTGCTTCGGCACGCCCATCGCTTTTACCTGGGCACTCACACGTCGCTCGACGGGGTGCGCACGTACCGCGGCCGCCGCCTCACCATCGAGCCGCTCGACGATCGCCGTCCCACCTGGGTGGAAGCGGACGGCGAAGCAATGGGCCAGCTTCCTCTCACCGTCGAGGTCGTTCCTCAGGCCCTCCGCGTGCAGCACTGATTCTTGCCCGACCAGCCGAATCGACCGTCCTGCCATGCCCCGAGCACGGTTGCGTTCCTCCCCTCCATGCTTCCACGTCTCTACACCGAATCCCTCTCGGTCCCGCCTCGTACAGGGCATGTGTACTCCTGGGCTAAGTCAACCCCACTATGGCAACCCCGCAACTCGAAGACGACGGCAGCACTGTAACCCTCGATCTGCACGGCTTGCCGGTCGACGAGGCCATCGACCTGACGTACAGCACCCTTCGCCTCGCAGAGGATCGAGGACGGAACCGATTGAGGGTCATTCACGGCTCTTCGACCACACGAGCGGGCCAGCGTCGTACCATCAAAAACGCCCTCCACGATCTTCTGGACCAGGGCAACCTGGCGGTCCACGCCACGACGGTCGTGCGCTCTCAGGACACCCTCACCTTTGTTCTCGATCTCACCGCCTCTTCCAATCCCACGCCCATCGAGCTGCGGGACGTTCGGGCCTAAGCGTCGTTGGCCGATCCCGGCTGGGAAGCTGTACTCGAGTTAGTGGACGCTTCCGAGCCCGACGTCGCCCTCTTCCTCCACAGGTTGATGGTCTCTACACCAATTCCTCCGGGACACGGCCCCCTGCGTTGTTACGTTCTGCGACGGCAGATCGGGGGTCCTCCGCGGGAGGAAGGTTGGTTTGATTCTTGCGCAAGAGAAGCCTTGCCCCACGCGCTCTCCCTTCCCCGACGAGACCGAACGGTCGGGGGGAAAGACTTCCTTCTTCCTCACACGCAGCTCATTATTCCCCTCTGTTTCCATGCCCGTTCGCGTTGGGATTACGACCTCGTTCGAGGACGGTGAACAACACCTGGATCGTCGCTATGTGACGGCGATCGAGGAGGCCGGAGGAGTGCCCGTACTCTTGCCCACAACGGACGCGGAGGTCACAATCGAGGCGCTCCTCGACCAGATCGATGCGCTCGTGGTGCCGGGCGGCCCCGCCGTCACGGAGGGCCTCACCGGCCCGCTGCCCGACGACCTCGCCCCCCTCGATGGTCTGCGGGCCGGCTCGGATCGGCAGTGGATCGAACGATGCTGGCACGCCGGGCGTCCTATCCTGGGCATCTGCTACGGGATGCAGCGGCTCAACGCCCTCGCGGGCGGCACGATCTACGGCGACGTGGAAGCCGAGCACGAAGGCGCACGGACGCACAGCCAGAAGCGCGGCGGAACGACCCACTCGATTCAGTTTGCGGACGCCTCGCGCCTGCGCCAAATTCTCGACGCCGAAACCCTCACGGTGAACACGCGCCACCTCCAGGCGATCGCCGAAACGGGAGACGGCTTTACGGTGGCGGCCCGGGCCCCCGACGGGGTAATCGAGGCCATCGAACACGACAGCGGACGGTTCTTTGGCGTTCAGTTCCACCCCGAGCGCATGGGTTCCGTAACACAGCCTCTTTTTCGGACACTTGTGAAGCGGGCCCAGTCCCCAGCCACCGCCACGGCATAGTTTCCCGGCCCACACACGTCCGCCGAGCCCCACGCGGTCATGATCTCTTCTGTTTTCTCCGATTCCGCTTCCGATGAGCCGGGCCCTTCCCCCCCAAGCCCCGAGCGGCTGATTCTCTCTCTTGCGGCCCTGATGCTGAGCGGCGTGGGAATCCTCCTTCTTTCGCTCATCGTGGCTCAGACCGGGGCCGTTCAGTCCCCAGATGCTCCTGGCCTTCGCTCGTCCACGGCTGCCGAGGCGAACGAAAATGCTTTGTCCGAAGGCCGTGCACCTGCGCTTGAGACTCTGCCATCCCATCCCTCGAACGCGCTGGGTCCGTATTTGAATCTATCGGCCTTGCCCTCAGCGGCCCGTCACCCCTTACTTCTCCGGGAGTTTCATGACCTGGTCGATCAGCACGTTCACCAGCAGGTGCAGGACGACAACTTTACTATCCGTGTCATCGACCGCCGGACGGACACTGTCCTTGAGCTCTTCGAACTGACCGATCTCCGCGCGAAGTACCGGCGGAACGGGTTCATCGACTGGCGGGAGGTCGACGAGCACCGGCGAGACGCGACGGACCGGCTCGTCAAGACGTACACGCAGCGGGGCGTGCCGCTCGACGACATCATCGTGCGCTGGGGACGGGCCAACCAGGTTGAGGCCGCCCACCGGCGCGACCGGGCGTACCAGGCGTACGAACGCCGGCTCGCCAGATCCCTCGGGTTGGACTTGCTGGCCACCGAAATCGGCACCGTCGAGACGTTCAATCAGGACCACCTCGTGTCTCCGGTCGGGGCCCGGAGCCGGTACCAGATGATGCCCTGGATTCTGCGTCGGAGCGGCGTAAACGAGTACACCCTTCCCACAGAGGGGGGCGCGCAGGTCTACATCCAGGAATCGCTGCACCCCCTTCTTGTCCTCGAACCGGCGTTCCTCCTGCTGCGCGGCTACGTGAACGCCGTCGGCCACGAAATTCCGGGGCTCTCGGCGTACCATACCGGTCCCGGCAACATCTTCAAGCTCTATCGCCAGTACATCACCGAGTCCAATCACCTCACTGCGTCCTCGACCGTGGCCGACGCCTACGCGTGGGGCGTGACGGAGGGGTTCGATGTCGTCAGCGAGGGGTCAACCTTCGGGGGCAACTCGCGCGGGTACGTGCCCGCCCTCTACGGATCGCTCGCCGCCCGCGACGACCAGCCCCCAGCCCCATCGGCCCTCCGGGTGGTGCGGCTGCAGGTTGAGCCAGATACGTCCGTCACGCTGCGGACGATTCTCGGTGCACTCAAGACCGCGGACCGGTCCCTCGACTGGGGCCCGAGGGCCAACGGCCCTCTGTACGACCGCTTCCGGACCCTCAACTCCCACTTCGACCTGCCGCCCGCGTCTGGCGACCAGATGCCAGCCGACGGAAACGTGCGCCTCGTTTCATCGATCGACGGCAAGGCGGTGCGGTTTTTTCTCCCGCTGGAGGCCCCCGCCGCCCTGCGGTCGGCCGGGCTTCACGTCCTCAACTCAACCAACACGTTCCGGTACGACACCTCCACCTACGCCCCTCCCTCTCCGTCCCAGATCACGCACTGGGATCGTCAATACCGCGCACTCGTCGACGACATTGAGGATTTCGGCTTCACCCGGCGGAACCGGAACCGGCTCCTGAGGCTCCACGACCGCTTTGAGGCCCTCGCCGTGCAGTCCCCCACGCGGTTTCGCCGTCGCCAGCTCAGGATCATCAGCACGCACCGCCGCCTCTGGCTGTCGAGTCCGTGGGAGGAGCTGGCCGACGCGACGGAGGCCGCGGCGGAGCAGATGCCGGTGCGGGCCCAGCCCCCTGATTCATTGCCCGTCGACCCGCCCGACTTGCAGGACCTGAGGATGCCCGTTCCGCCCCGCTGACAGGCCGTAGGGACGACTCCTCTCGCGGAACGGAAACAGGGAGCCCCTTGACTTCGGCCCTCCGGGCGGTCGCCTACGTCCCACTCGAACGCTCGATGAATGCTCCCTGCCGCACCTGCTTCCGCAGCTCCTGGAGCGACATCATCTTCTGTTGGAGGCGCTCCACCTGGTCCTCATCCCCGTCCTGCGTGGCGCTGTACATCTGTTCCCGGACCTCCTCGATGGCCTCATTGATCCGGTCCAGCTTGAGGAACTTCATGGCGCTCTCGGCCGCCTCGTAGGGACGATCATTCAGGCTCGGGACCGAGACATCTTGCTTCCGCACCCAGTTTTCCGATGCCTCGTGCTTGTCCATTAATACTGCCGTCCCTAGCCTCTGCAGCACACTCCCGTGCTCGCCGCTCAGAACCTCCTGCGACCGTACGGTCCCACGTTTGTACATGTCGGCCAGCGTGCGCGCGAGGTCCCGGGGGGGACCCTCGGTAAACTCGTCGAGCGCCATGTTGCCGAGTACGAAGCCGACCATGCGACGGCCATGCTCCAGCATGAGACGCAGCAGCACCTCCTCCTCCGGCAGGGGCGCCGGGAGCGTATCGTCGGACGTGGAGGCAGAAGAGGAGGACGGAGGAGACGAGGACGGAGCCGCACCGGCATCCGCCCCTGAAGACGCAGAGGCCTCCGCGGTCTGGGCTTCTGCCCGCTCCGGACGCGCCTGCCGGGACTGCTCACGGTCTCGGCGACGCTGAGCCTGGCGCTCAAGACGCTCGCGTTCCTCCTCCAGCATGCGGAAGAGGTCGGCGTCCGGCACCCCCACAACTTCGCTGGTGCGAGTAACGTACTCGCGGCGCAGATTGGGGTCAGGAATGCGCGCGACCGATTCGATAATGTTCTGCTGCACCGCCACGCGATCTTCAGGTGTGTCGAGCTCGCCGCTACGGCGGGCCTGCCGGTAGGCAAACGCCGGAAGGTCCTGCCGGTGCTCCTCCACGTACTCCTCGAATGCATCTCCCCCGTGCTCCTGCACGTACTCGTCCGGATCGCTTCCGGACGGCAGTTCCACAGCGTACGCCCCGACGCCCGCCTCCAGCACGCGTTCCATTCCCCGCATCGCTGCCCGGGCGCCTGCCTCGTCGGCGTCGTAGAGCAGGAGCGCCCGACTGGCGTACCGGTCTAGCACCTCTACTTGCCCCTCCGTGAGGGCGGTGCCACTGGAGGCCACTACGTTTTGGATACCCGCCTGAGAGAGGCTAATTACGTCCGTGTAGCCTTCTACGAGCAGCACCTCATTCGTCTTGCGGATGGCCCGTTTGGCCTGATGCAGCCCGTAGAGCACTTCCTTCTTGTGGTAGACCTCCGTCTCCGGCGAGTTGATGTACTTGGGCTGATCGCGTTCGTCGTCGGGGTCGAGAATGCGGCCGGCGAAGGCCAAGACCTTCCCGATGTGCGAGAAGATGGGAAAGATGATGCGCCCCCGGTAGCGGTCGTAGTAGCCGCTGCTGTCGTTGCGCTCAATGACAAGACCGGCCTTCTCCAGCGTCTCTGGATCGATTTGTTCCTCCGTCGCGGCCGTGAGGAGCATGTCCCACTCGTTCGGGGCGTAGCCGAGGCCAAACCGTTTGATGGTCTCCGGGGCGAAGCCTCGGGCGCGGAGGTAATCGAGCGCAGGGCGGCCCCGGTCCGTCTGGGTCAGTTGGCGGTAGAAGAAACGGGCCGCGAAGCGAAGGGCATGGAGGATGGCCTCTCGTTCGTTGGCGGCCTCCGAGTCGGTCTCCCCCTCCGGCAGCGGAATCCCGTACCGCTCGGCCAGAATGCGCACGCCCTCTAGAAATCCGACCCCCTCGATTTCCTGGACGAACTTAAAGATATCCCCCCCGTGTCCACAGCCGAAGCAGTAGTACAGGTTCTGGTCCGGATCGACGCTGAAGGAGGGCGTGTCCTCGTTGTGGAAGGGGCACAGCCCCATGTACCGCGAGCCGCTCTGCTTCAACTGGACGTAGTCGCCTGCCACCTCCACGAGATCAGCCGCGGCACGAACCTTCTCAATTTTCTCGTCCGGAATGGGCATGGTGTAGGCACGAAGTTACTTCTGCGACGGGCACATGTGTACGGCATGTGTGCCAGAGAGGTCCACGACCTCCAAGGGACAGGCTGCTTCGCCTCCCTATCCGACGGGAGGTGTGTGTTGGCGCTCTACCTGGGAGGTCTGGTCGTTTTCCCCGTCGTCTTCAACCGGACCGACGTCCGGCTTCTCGGCGCACTGACACGAGAAGAGGCTGGCGCTAAGGAGCAGGACCGCGACGACGAGCGAACGCTTCATAGACGGCAAACCGACTTGGGAAACAGGTATACAGAAAGAATAGCGGCGTCCCACCCCTGGTCGCAAGACCGAGGGGCAGGCCCATCTGAGATTCGTCTCATCTTCCTCCCTCCCGGTAGCAGGTGAGCCTTCTTGCCTGGAAAGACTACGGACTTCGAGTTTATAATGTGCCGGTTTGTTAGGGACGCCAAAAACTCCGATTTGGCGCTTCGCCCATCGCCCGATCTCCCCCACCCAACCGCTTTCTCCGCATGGCCGACCTGCAAGAACGCATCGAATCCCTCGTCGCGCAGTCCCGGAGCGCCTCGGGCGTGGACCGCGGAGCCGCCAACAATGCCGTGGCGGACCTGATTCGTGCCCTCAACGCCGGGCAGGTTCGCGCCGCAACCCGAACCGAGGACGGCACCTGGGCGACCAACGCATGGGTCAAGGAGGGCATCCTTCTGGGCTTCCGCATCGGCCGCATGGCCGACTACTCCAGTGAGCGCTTCCCGTTCTACGACAAAAATACCTTTCCGGTCAAGCCCCTTCGTAAGGCCGACGACGTAAGGATCGTGCCGGGGGGATCGTCAATCCGCACCGGTTCCCACGTCGCGCCCGGGGTGGTGTGCATGCCACCGATGTACATTAACGTGGGCGCGTACGTGGACGAGGAGACGATGGTCGATTCCCACGCCCTGGTTGGCAGCTGTGCTCAGGTCGGGAAACGGGTGCACCTCTCCGCGTCGGCCCAGATTGGAGGGGTCCTTGAGCCGGTACACGCGACTCCGGTCGTCGTCGAGGACGACGTGTTTGTGGGCGGGGGAGCGGGCATCTACGAAGGATGTGTGGTGCGTGAGGGCGCGGTGCTAGCCGCAGGGGTTACCCTCACCTCTTCGACCCGGTTGTACGATCTCGTGGAAGAGACCGTACACACCGCCTCGGAGGAGGTACCGCTTGAGGTGCCGACTGGGGCCGTGGTGGTGCCGGGCTCCCGCGCGGTCGACTCCGACTTTGGTCGGGCGCACGGCCTCTCGCTCTCCACCCCGATCATCGTAAAGTACCGCGACGCCGACACCGACGCGGCAACGGTGCTGGAGGAATCCCTTCGATGAGCGGAAACGCCCCGTCGGGAGGCCCCCGCCACCAAGGATCCAACTGCGGCCGTCGGGCCCGGCTCCCTGATCCCGTCGGGCCTTCCTACCCCTCTGGACCATCATTTTCTGCCCCGGGCTGCTTCGCGACGAACCACCCGTACCGGAGGGCCCCAGTGTGCTGCGCAATCCAGATCCGGAGAATGGTGCGTGCGAAGACCCGGTCGGGCTCCGAGCGGTCGAGCAGCGTTCTGAGCACGGCTGAATCGGTGAACAAAGCCCCGAGGAAGCGACCGATGACGGTGGTCCACGTCCGCCGGACCCGGGCCGTCACGTCCCTCAGTTGCTCGACTCGCAGCCCCGCTTGCATAGCCCAGCGGCGGAGGTCGGGGGCCGCAGGAAGCCCGGAAAGACGCCCCTCCTCGCAGATGGGCCCCAACAGGTACCGATGCGCCCCCCAGGACGGAGACGACGGCGCCATCCATACACACGCTACGAAGCGTCTTCCGGGGCGGAGTACTCGAGATGCCTCCCGGAGCACGGCGGGCTGGTCTCGAATGTGGGTCAGGCTCTCAATCGCTACGACAGCATCGACGCTGTCGTTGGGCAGGCTGTTGGACAGAAAATCCTGGAGCCGATACTCGGGCGTGGGCCCGTCGACCGGTTGCTGTTCTGCGAGCGTGTGCTGCGCCTCCGACACCGTGAAGCCTACCACCTCCGCCCCACGTGTTTCTGCCCACTGACGAGCCGGAGCGCCGTACCCACACCCTACGTCACAGACACGCCGTCCTTCGGTGATGCGGGCCGCCCGAGCCACCCGACGGACGAGATGACGGACGGCCTCTTCCGGCGAGAACCCTGGATCTGTCCAGAGGCCGTGGTGCACGTGCCGTCCCCAGAGTCGACGGTAGAAGCGATCGAGCCGGTCGTAGTGTCCGGCCACGGAGGCTGAGGAGGACGGAGAGGGTGCAACCATACCGGAACGGACCTTATTGTCTAGGACGGGGACGGTCGCCGTGCTTGATTGGACGCCGCACCGGCATTTTGTTTCGAACTCCGAGCGCTTTCCATTCTCCCAGCCCCCTCATGGCCTCCTCCTACGCTCCCGAGACCCGTCAGGACCGCATCACCAAACAATGGGTCGCGTTTGCGCCCTCCCGGAGCACTCGGCCCAAGCGAACGACAGCAGCGTCGGACGGCCCCGATCCGGATATTCGTCAACCCGTCGAGGGGTGCCCGTTCTGCCCCGGTCACGAAGAAATGCTGCCGTCGGTTCTATGGGAACTCGGCGGCGCGGATCCTGCTTCCTGGCGCACACGAGCGGTTCCGAACAAGTACTCGGCCTTCGAGCCCGACCGGGCCTCTCGAACACAGACGTGCGGGCTGTACCAGTCTCGGGCCAGCCGGGGCCATCAAGAGGTCATCATCGAGACCCCGAACCACCACCGGCCACTCGCCCAGATGGCAACAGATCAGGTGGAGGCCGTCCTCCACACGTACCTGGAGCGGTACCACACCCTCCGAGCAGAGACTGAAGACTGGTTTCCGTTCCTATTCCGCAATCACGGGGCCAGCGCTGGGGCGTCCATCGCCCATCCCCACAGCCAGCTCATCGCGACGGATGTTCCTCCCCCGCAGATCGAGCACGAGGAACGTGAAGCCCAGGCCCGGTACGAAGAGACAGGGCAGTGTCCCTACTGCGCAATGATCGAGGACGAGCTCGAGGCGGAGGCACGACTGGTGTGGACGGACGACACCTTCGTCGTCTTCGTGCCCTTTGCTGCTCGCGTGCCCTTCGAAATGTGGATTCTGCCCCGTGAGCACGAGCCAGAGTTCGGCCGGCTCGATGCGGGAGGGCGTCGGCGCCTGGCCATCGCCCTCCGCACCGTTCTCGGGCGGTTGCGGGACCGGCTCGATGACCCGGACTATAATTTCTTCGTCCGAACTGCCCTCTCTTACGAGTCAGAGGCTCCTCATCTCCACTGGAGCCTGCGCGTCCGTCCACGGACTACCGTGCAGGCCGGATTTGAGCTCAGTACGGGACTACGCATCAACCCGTCCATCCCGGAACGAGACGCGATGGTCCTCCGAGAAGACGGCGGTGCAACGTCGTGACCCCGCTCCCGAATAGAAATCCCCGGAGTCAAACCAACTCCGGGGACTTCTCTTGGTG
>NZ_JBDGQQ010000135.1:0-3976 GCF_042218895.1 Salinibacter sp.
CGCAGCCGGTCCAGGTGCAGTCGCCGCCGAGGGCGTCGCGCTCGATCATGGTGGTCTTGGCGCCGAGGTTGGTGGCGATGCCGGCCGCGGAAAGGCCGCCAGCGCCACCGCCGATCACGATAACGTCGTAGTCGGTCGTCATAGAGAAGCGAGCTTCTGGGAAACGGTCGAGGAGAGAGATCGGGGTGTGTGTCGCCCGAGAACGCTGTTCGTTACGGCGGAGCGGCGGGACGAGGCCGAAAATTCAATGTGCAGGGGGGCATCGGATACACGCGGAGGCCCGGGTCGATCCCGCTCAGGTCCCCCGGCACTCCCCCGAGTTCCTCGGTCGCGAGGCGGAGCCGACGGCTGTGCAGCCATGACGCTGGGCTTGTAAGCGCACCTCTACAGGAGGAGCGCAATTCTGAGTCTCGTCGTAGGAGGCGGCACAACCCTGCGCTGCAGCTGAAAACGGTGCGGGCCGTTTTCAGACAAGGTCGGTTAAGCGGGTTCGATCTCATCGGTCGAGGGTGACGACGCCAGCGAACGGAAACATCGCCTGTCGGCTCTGTTTGACTGGGGCGAGTTTTGCCTGGCATCTTCCCGCCCGTTCCAGCTGACCTTCATCGTTATGTGCACGTGAGATGTGCACCTGAGATGATACGCCTACCGCTCCGCTGTTCTGCAGGGGTCCTTCTGGGAACTGTCGTGATCGCAGGTCTGACTGTTTGCGGTAAGCCGGACTCTACGAGCCGGCAATTTCATCCAGAGTGTGCTCCCTACGAGTCATCGGGGCCGGATACGTCTTGGTGGGAATTCGATGGAGGAAGGCCAGTGTTTTCGTTTTGGCTGCCTCCGAGCGTCCAGCAGATCAACGAGGAGGAGGTCGGCATCGATTCATTCCCTGTCACCGTTCAGGACTCGACCACCGACTCGACAGCGTTTCGGATCGGGTTCGAGTATGGTCGTTGGGGAGGAATAGGCGGAGAACGGGATTACCACGTCTGTCGCTTCGTAGACACGACGACAGTAGCCGGTAGAAAGGCCGTGGTTGGACGATTCAAATCCAAGCAAGAATACCAGCGCTGGAAATACAGCCTCGAGGTTGTATTTCTGAGGGATCGCTCATTTCCCCTCAACTTATGGCACTCGGTCACTGGGCGGAGCAATGAGGAAACGTTAACGATGTACGCGACGTGTCCGCGCCGCGCCGATTGTGCTGTTGCCCGAAGCGTCTTCGAAAGCCTTGAATTCGCACGGTGGTACTGAGCACACATTCCGTCTACGCCCCCGAATCCGGGCTGCTGCCGCTTTCGATCGTTCGAGGTAGTGCCGTTCGACTCCCCTGACCGGGCGGGACTTCATTGGGCTCTGTTTCAGCTGAGGAAACCCCTCACGAATTTGTTTTCGGCCGTATTTCCGAAAGTGATAGGTGGGCAATCATGCGATCAGAAACGTCTTCGTGGCTCTCCGTCCGCAGTATAGGAAGCGCCCTGAGCGCCTTCAGTGTCGGATGCTTCGGCAGTATTCTGAGCATCGGAAGTAGCGGTTCGATCCTCAGCATTGGCAGCGCCGGATCGATCCTCAGTATCGGAAGCGCGGGGAGCATCTTGAGCGTTGGGAGTGCCGGTTCGATTCTGAGCATCGGGAAGAGTGGGGCGATTCTGAACCGCAAGCTTCGAGACGCAAACGAGGGAAAGGACGAGGAGGAAGTGGTGCTCGAGAGTCGAGAGACTGATCCCGGGGCCAACAAGGGATGAACGCACGCCGTTTCTGGTGCCACATCGGCCGTGAGGCTCGACTTTGACCTGTCCTCCGGACTCCCGCACTCTTCTGCTGGACCGAAGTCCGATTGTGCTGGAGGCCGGCAGATGAGCGTCGTCCGGTATGCATCGAACCCACTGGATTGATCACGATAGCACACCGCAGCATCGGTCTCCCGGCGCGAGACGACGTGTAGACGGGACCGGACTCTGGCAGGTTGCAGGAGCGTCCTCCAGCCTGCGTCTTTGTAAAATTGACACTCTCCCTCCCCACAGACATGCCCGACGCGCCCAGGATTGACGACGAGCTTCCCCTTCTCTATGAACTTGCCCTGTCCGTCGGGGCGGCGCTCGACCCGTCCGAGAACGCCTCGGCCTTTGCGGGTACTCTGGCCGCACGGAAAGAGCTGGAGAACGTGGCCGTGTGGATGCGCGAGGAGGACGGCGCTCCCCTCCGGCCCCTCCACGCCACCTCCACGTCGTACGTGAACACCGCTACGCTGACGACGGACCATCCGCTCGTCCAGCAGCTTCGGACGAGCGACAAGGTATCCACGCACGCCGCCGACGCGGACTTCTCGGCGCTGGCGGCGGGCCGCTCAGCGCAGAGCGGTGCGCTCGTGGCCTTTCGGCTCGGGGAGGTGGGCCTCCTCGAGATGCACGACTCTCGACGGGAGGCCCCGTTTCCGCCCCGTGAACTGACACAGCTCGACCCGGCCCTGACGAAGCTCGAGCATGTGCTTCGGGGAAGCCGGGCGCATCAGCGACTGCAGGAAGAGGTGCAACGGCGCATCCGAACGGAACGGAAACTCAGGCGCTCCCGCTCACAACTCTCAGCCCTCATCCAGAGCATTCAGGACGCCATCCTAGTTGAGAATGAGGACGGCGAACTGATCCTGGCCAATCAAGCCTTCTGCGACCTGTTCGAGATTGAGGAATCGCCCTCGGCCCTCACCGGGACGGACTGCAGGGCGGCGGCCGAGGCGGCACAGGACCTGTTTGTCGATCCGTCCGTGCTGACCGATCGGGTGGAAGAGATTGTAGAGGCGGGCGAACCGGTCACGGCCGAGCCTCTCCACATGGCCGACGGTCGCATCGTGGAGCGCGACTACGTGCCCGTCGACCTCGACGACCAGACGACTGGGCACCTGTGGCAGTATCGCGACGTGACGGAGCAGCGCAAAGCGGAGGCGAAGATTCGGCGCCTGAAAGACTTCTACGAGCAGGTGCTCAACGCGATGCCGATCGACCTGGCGATCTTTGGGCCGGAGGGGCGCTACGAGTACGTCACGCCCAGCGCGGTGGGGGACCCCGACCGCCGCGAGCAAATCATTGGGATGACCGACGTGGAATATGCCCGGATGTGGGGGCACGACGTGGATACGGCCCGTGCGCGCCTGAAGACGATTCGGCGCGTGGCCCGGACTCGCAAGACCGAGCAGTTTGAGGAAACCCTTGAGGGCCCCGACGGGGACCCTCGCTACTACGTCCGGTTCGTGACGCCGGTCGTGCAGGACGGAGAGGTCGTGCAGGTGCTGGGCTACGGCATGGAGATTACGCAGCGCAAGCGGGCTGAGATGGCACTCCGCGAGGCGAAAGAACAGGCGGAGGCGTCCCTGGCCGCCAAAGAGCGCTTCCTGGCGACAATGAGCCACGAGATCCGAACCCCCCTCAACGCCGTCCTCGGGATGGCGCGGCTCCTGGCGCGCACCGACCTCACGGAGGACCAGCGCTCGTATCTCCAAAGTATCCGCTTCTCGGCAGAAACGCTGCTGACGCTGCTCAACACGGTACTCGACTTTGCGAAGCTCGGGTCCGACGAAGTGGAGCTGGAGCGCACGGCCTTCAACCCCGCCCACCTCGCCCGTCACGTCCGGGAAATGCTCCGCAGCAAGGCCACCGAGGGGGTCACTTTCCGGGTCGAAACCGCCTCTGCCCTCCCGGAACGCGTGGTGGGAGACGCGGCCCGCGTGGGGCAAATCCTCACCAACCTTGCCAGCAACGCTCTCAAGTTCACCCAGGAGGGACGCGTCGTGATCCGTGTCGCTCCTGGCTCTCCACCAGACGACCAGTCGCCCAAGGAGGCCCCTCTGCCCGGCGCGGCCGACACTTGGCTCACGTTTCAGGTCGTAGACACGGGCCGAGGCATTCCCCCCGATCAGCAGGACCGCATCTTCGGAGATTTCAGTCAGGCCAGTGAGGGCCGGTCCGGATCCCGTGAGGGGGCTGGCCTG
>NZ_JBDGQQ010000136.1:0-9401 GCF_042218895.1 Salinibacter sp.
GGATCTGTACGCTTGACTTTTTCTCTCATACGGGCTCTGAGTGCTCAGAGCGACGGAGGTGCTTTTTCCCTGGAAGGAGCGTGCTTTCAGAACGTCGCACATACCTCGCATTGTAGCACAAGCCGTTCTCAGTGAACGGTAGGCCTGTGCCGCGGGGGATTAATCGTCTTCGTCCTCAATTTCGAGGGCGATCCGTGAGCCCTCTCGGAACTCGTAGTTGACCTCCACGCGGTCTCCGGGGCTAAGTCCCTCCAATCGGCGGTCGTCTTCGAACTCGGTGCCGTTGGTTACCTCAACGGGCACGCCCAGCAGCGTGAGCGAATCGTCGCCGAGGGCCTCCACCGGGGCCGTGATCGAGCGCTCCACCTCATCGTCGTCCTCAACGTCGACCTCGCGGGCCCGGAGGGATCCGTCGTCAAGACGCGTTCCTTCCACCTCGATAGCCTGACCGGATTGAAGGTCGGCGACGCTCGTCGCCCCGTCGTCGCCGTCGAACTCGGTCTGGTCGGTTACGGAAAAGCCAATGCTGTCGACCGAGACCGACTCGCCGCTCGCTCCGGACACGGCCCCCTCCACCTCGACGGTTTCGATGGACTCGCCGTTTACGGACACGCTTTTGACCTTCACGGTTGGTTTGAAGAGATACTTGCCCGATGCGCCTGCGCGGACGAAGGACTCCTCCACGTCGAAGTCGAGGGTCACCGAAAGGCGGTCCCCGTCGTTCTCGACCTCTACGTCCGGAAGAATGATCTTAATGCCGCTCTGCTTGCCACTGGGGACCTGGAGGTTTTGGCGATCCCCATCGGCCACCACGTAGTTCTCGTCCCCAAGCACGAACCGGAGCTGTGTGTATTCTCCCTCCGGCACGGTGGTGTCGGCCAGTGTCGTGGTGACTCCGTCCTGCAGCTTGAGGAGATTAATCTGGCGGGACGTGTCCATCAGGGTGATGATGCCCTCCTCATCGTCGTCTCCGTCGTCGTCCTCCTCTTCCTCGTCCGCGTCCCCAGTGACGAGTTCGACGCGATCAACGGTCACGACGGCACGGTCAAGGTCCGCCGGTGCGTCCGTGAGCTTCAAGGTGAATTGCCCCTGGCCCGTCGACACGTTGCCCGTGCTGTCGCAGCCGACCATCCAAACAAGAAAGCCCGCCGCGACAAGAAGGCCTACGACGAAGCGATTGCTGTGACGTGCGCCAATCATGGTGACCGGGGTTCTTATACAAAGATTAGCGTGTACCACTCCCCCTCGACTTCGACCTCTTGCAGGGAGGTGGCATTGGCACTGTGGATGCTGGTAGACGCGCGAGGCTGAGAAGGGTTACGATGCTTGGATAGTTTTTCATGGTGTCCCTTCCTGCGGGTTGGCTCTTATCAGGTCTATAGCGGAGCTGCACGCCACACATGCACTGTAGGACCTCGGGACTGATTGGGGCTCGACCCAGAGCAAGCTCAAACGTGGCCCCGCATCCGGAGAGGGGATCCGTGTGTAGCCCTCGAAAACGCCTCAGTCGGTTCCGCAGGCTTGTCCAGATGCCTTTTCGGCACAAGAGCCACTCCCTAGAGTTTCCGGACGCTGCCTGTATTTCCCTCGGGTAGTCATTCCAGTGCAGTGACGTGTATTCTACGTCCTCCTCGCGTCCTCCATCTGCTCCTTCGATACAGTTCTCACTAAAAGGGGGATTCCCGATGCATCGTTATGTTCTCACCGCGTTCCTGGTTGCGTTTTTCGCGGTCTGCAGCTCCATCGTTCCCTCTGCTCGGGCACAGGAAACCGCCACGCTCCGCCTCGTCGTAAGGGCTGCCGACGACGGGACTCCCCTGGAGGGGGCCAATGTTCGTCTTCGGCCTCCGAGTACCGACGTCCCGGTGGGGAGCGGAGCGACCAACCGCGACGGCTATCTCGCCTTGGGGAACCTAGATCCGGGACGCTACCGGATCGCGATCAGCTACGTCGGCTACGAGACCCACAGGGACACGCTTGCTCTTAGGGCGGGGCGCCGCGTCTACAGCGTGACCCTTTCCCCTGAGCCCGAGCGCCTGGAGGAGGTGATGGTGGAGGCCGGACCCGAACTGACCAGGCGGCAGGCGGGTCGCCAAACCATCGAGCCCGAACAGATCGGGCGCATCCCTACCCCCGGACCGAGCGGAGACCTTGCGTCCTACCTCCAGACGCTTCCGGGGGTCGTGTCGGTCGGAGATCGAGGGGGACAGCTCTACGTCCAGGGCGGCGCCCCCACCCAAAACCGTTACCTGGTCGACGGCCTTCCGATCGTCCGACCGTTTCACATCTCCAGTTTCTATTCGGCGTTCCCGCAAAACACTGTGCAGAGCGTCGATCTGTACGCCGGGGGGTTCGAGGCCGAGTACGGGGAGGCACTTTCCTCGGTTCTCGACGTCCGGCTGCGGCCCGGCAACACGAAGCGCTACGCCGGCAGCGCAGCGGTGGGCCCCCATCTTGCGTCGTTCAGTGTCGAGGGCCCGCTGGTTCGGGGCGAACAATCGTTTCTCCTCTCCGCGCGTTACTCGCTCCTCGAACAGACGGCCCAGCCGCTCTGGGGGCAGGACGCAGAAATTGGCTTCTACGATCTGACGGGACGATACACCTTCCAACAGCAGAACGCGACGTGCAATATTACAGCCGTGCTTACCCACGATGAGGGAAGCATCGGCGCGAGGGAGGACCGGACTCTCAGTTGGTCAAACACCGTCGTTGGTGGACGCTGCTTCTTTCTCGATGAGAGCTTCAGCCAGCCCTTTTCCGTCCGCGGCGGGTATTCCGGCTTCCACAACACGACTGTCACTGCTGGGGCCCCGAAGCAGGAGGCCGGTCGCTGGCGCGCCTACGTCATGCTGGAGGGGGCCCAGACACTTTTCGGGTACCCGGTCGATTTTGGGGGGCGCCTCACGCTCGGGCGCTACGGGGCGCGGCTCCCCAGCCCGTTTGCTGGGGTCGACCAAATCGGCGAGACGCAGGGGATGGTACGGGTGCACTGGTCCTTGGACTGGGCTCCGACTGACTACCTGACGGTCGTTCCGAGCATTGCGGTGCGGGGGACTTATTCCGTTCGCCTCTCGGCGGATCCACGGGTGCGCCTCTCGCTTCGGCCCACCGGTACGGACCGGCAGGAAATTAGCGTCGCGGCGGGAGTGTACCGACAGATCGACCAGGGGATCGGCGACCAGCGGGACGCCGGCACGGTCTTTACCGTGTGGAAGCCGCCGGCGCCCGACGATCCGCTTCCGACCGCCTTCCAGGCGTTGCTCGGGTACCGATACCGTCTGGGCTCCTCGCTTGAGGTCAGCGTCGAAGGGTACGCCAAGCGGCTCGCGAATATTCCCGTGCCGAAGTGGACCCCCGAGGTCGGTGTGAACACCGAGACCGCCCGGGCCACCGGCAAGGCCTACGGAGCAAATGCCCGCCTCGAGTATCGGAGTGGCCCCTTTTACGCCTATCTGGGATACGCCTGGTCGAAGGTTACCTACGAGGCGGCGACCGGCGATCTTGGGGCCTGGGTGGAAGGGAAAGTGTTCTCCTACTCTCCTCCCCACGACCGGCGCCATCAGTTCAACGTCGTCTCAAGCGGCAGGCTCATGGGCGTGACCGCCAGTGTAAGCTGGGAGTACGGAAGCGGGCGGCCCTACACCCAGATCTATGGCCTCGACGTTTCGCTCGATATTCCCCAGGAGCGCCCTCTCGAGGACCCGGGAACGGCCCAGACGCTGTACCAGCGCCCCTACAACGCCCGGCTTCCCGCCTACCACCGTCTCGACGTGTCCCTCAAGCGGTCGTTTGACCTCTCTGGTCGGCTCGCGCTGGACACCAAGGTGGGGGCCATCAATCTCTACGACCGCCCCAACGTGTTCTACTACGACGCGGACACCCTCCGGCGGGTGAATCAGTCTCCACTCATGCCCTACTTCTCCGCGAAGCTCCGTCTCGAGTAGGGCCCCTCCACCGCCCATCGCACAGCCCGCCTTCGCCATGACTTCCTACCAGAAAACCCTCTGGATCTTGGTTCTTTTTGCCGGCGCCGCGCTTTTGGCCGGGTGCGACGCTTCCCTAGCGCCCATCGACAAAGAGGCGGGGCTGTACTCGGTACACGGGTACCTGACCCTCAACGACGGGCCTCACTTTGTGCGCGTGAAGAACCTGAATGTGCCCGTCGGTTCGGACTCCGCTCGCGCGCTCAACGCAACAGCCACCCTGACCAATCTGGTGACAGGACAGGCCGAGACGCTCACCGATTCGATCGTGGCTTTCGAGGGAACCCCCACGCACAACTTCCGGATCGACCAGGCCATCCAGCCCGCCACGACCTACCGGCTCCGAATCGAGCAGCCGGACGGAGACGCCACCCGGGCCACGGCGACGACACCCCGAGATGCGAGGGTGGACGTGAGTCCCCCGCCGTCGGACACGATCGAGTGCCTGGAGGGCATTACGCTGCGGTTCCGAAATATTCGGGGGGAAAGTCGTGTGCAGGTTTCGGGCGGCCTGTACCGGAACGGCAACCTTCACTGGACCCGTGAGGACCTCAGAATACCAGCCGGAGACTCTGTCCTGGCGCAGCACGGATACGCGGCCTGGAGACTCGTTCAGAAGGTACTTCCGGAATACGAGTGGTCCCGAATCGACCGCAAAGAAAACTACTGCACGCTGCTCGACAGGAACATCATGATCGTCGCGTATACGCACTATGGTCCGGACTGGCCCGCCGACAGCGTGCTCGGAGACCCGACTCAGTCCACGGTCAAAAATGGCCTCGGAGTCTTCGCTGGAATACGCCGGGACACGATGAAGCGGGTCCTGAGGCTTGACGATTGAATCCTCCTCGCTCTTCAGGGCGTGTCGGGTCGCCCCCTCTGGCCCGCGGGGCGGCTGGCGTGGTCGGAGTCCTCGGAGAGTGGAGAGGCCTCTCCTCCTCTCTCCTCTTAAGGAACTACACGCACCGAGGAAACGGACCCTCTCCCCATCGAAGCCGGACGCACCCACTGTCACAGATCTTCCTAGCGGAGTTCCCTGATGATGTCACACACGCACCCTGGATGGAACTGGATCCTCCTCCCCCTAACAGGTCTGATTCTCTTAACCGGATGTGACGCTTCCTTCCAACCGATTGACGACGATGCCGGTCTCTTCTCGGTGTACGGCTACCTCACGCTCTCCGGCGGTCCGCACTTCCTTCGAGTAAAGGACCTGGACACTCCTTTGACCCCGGACTCGACCCGCGTGCTCGACGCAACGGTCACCCTGAAGAATTTATCGACGGGACGGACTGAGACGCTGACCGACTCGATCGTGCTTTTCGAGGGCATATACACCCACAATTTCCGCGCTGACCAGGACGTTCAGCCAGCGACTCGGTACCGGATTACGATCACGCAAGGGGATGGAAAAACTCGGGCTACGGCGACAATGCCTGAGGAGACTGAAGTCGACATCGAGCCGAATGGAGCGGTCGGCTGTGTGCAGAACGTGTTCGTCAATTTCCAAAACGTGTCCCGGAAGCGTCTCCTCCAGATGTCCGTGGGAATCCCCTGGCGGGGCCCCCTCAACTGGGTGAGGGTATCGGACTTCTATTCCGGGGACGACGGCGCGTTGATCGGGCAATTCAATCCCGCCTCGATTGTCCGGCGGGTGGTTTCCGAACGTGTTTTGGGCACCGTCGGCTTTCAGCCCGAGAAGTTTTGTTCTCTGCTCGACAGAAATCGAATCTACGTCGCCTACACCCGCTTTGGGCCGGACTGGCCCGCCGACAGCGTGCGGGCAGACCCGACCCGGTCGGCAGTGAAGAATGGACTCGGTACGTTCGGGGGGCTGGACCGCGACACCCTGGTGAAAAGCATCACCCCCTCTCCTTAGTGGTGGAGGAGGTTCGGCCTCCCGATGTGCAGGCTCAACGGATCATTCCGGAGTTCGTCGAGGGGGGACTTGTGTTTGCTCCGCTCATCGATCTCAACCGATTCCCTCCGGCCCTCGGTCACTGACCAGCGCTGAGCAAGAGGAATTGGAGACGGCCCTTCGATCAGAGGGGGCCTCTGCTTTTCGCCGCACTTAGATTGTGCGGCGTTCCGCCTGGAGAAAGCACCCCGCCGAGATTGCCGATAAGTCCAGGGGCTCCGACCAGACGGTTCGAAACGCCATCCACGACTTCAACGAGGAAGATATCGTGCACCTCCACCGCGAAAAGCCGGAGGCTTTGGCCTGTTACGGCGTTCACTCGTCTAACGATACGGAAAGAGGACGCCTTTTCCGGTAGGCACGCCTCCACCGTCTCACGAGGTCGAGCTCGGGGAGGCCCCGGCCGGACCGGTTCAGGAGCTACCTCCCGACCCACCATTGCTGCGGTGTCCGCCTCAACGTCGTGATATTCGTCGCCCGCACCACAGTCAGCCGAACCGTAGATTCAGGGACGAATGCGGCCCCCGGAGGATTTTGATTTGGGGTGTGCAGTGCATTATTCTGGTATATGATGTAAATCTTATTCCACTCTCTTCCAGCTCGTCGAGAGGGGCATGCCTCATCTCTTTCGGTGGTTCCAGGGCCCTACACGGGGACTGCTCCGTCTTCCGAAGGATCGGCCAACAGACGTGTCCACCGTGCCGAAGACTTGCCCCCTCGAGACGCCCGGGGGCCTATTCAGTGCCCGAAGACTCCTGCTCTCGATACTTCTGATTCTCCTTCCGGGGATTGGTAAAGGACAGGATGATTCTGCAAACTGCATCAGGAATGGTGCCCATAACGCGACTGTTATTCTCCCCGACACCCTTTCGATCAGCTCGGCTACCGGGCGCTCCGATCCCTTCCCCTATTCTCGAATAGATTCTGTGGTAGCTCGTGTCGTCGTCCACAGCGCGGAAGGGGTGTGCGTCGGGACCACTCAGTGGAAAGGGGCAGGCCCCATGGCCATCGCCGTAGCTGGACGTGGTGAGATCGTGACTGGCGGCCTAGGGCGAGGCGAGTTTCTTCAGTATCGCATTCGTAAACGTACAGGGAGTTCTTTGAAGACGACGGTCTCATACGTCGGATGCGACAAGCTTACTGCTCGCGTGCGTCCCCTGTGCAAAGGGTGGGGCGTCTACGAAGACAATGTCATTTATGTGCTGCGGTCCATGACCATCTCGCCGACACGGGGCAAATCCTCTGGGGAGAACCTAGACGCGGAAATACCTCCGCTGGTGCGGGGCCTGAAGGCGACCTACGAGAGTGGCGCTGTGCACCTTGAGTGGGAGGCCACTGTTGAGACCGACGACACCGCGTTCGAGGTACAGCGGAAACGTCCTGACGCTGGACAGTGGAGCAGGGTGGATACCCTCGCCGGAACGCCCCCCTCCCCCGACTCCTCTTCCCATCACTTCACTGACACGAACCTCCCGTACGAAGCAGATCAGCTGTCGTACCGGCTCAGGGTGATCAAGACGAATGGAGCGAACTCGTACTCGCAGGTGGTTACCGTTCGGCGCAGAGCGAGAGATGTGACACTACTCAGCACGTTTCCGAACCCAGTGCGCCACCGGGCAACCCTGCGCTACGCCGTACCCGGTCGGCAGAACGTAACCATCGTTCTCTACGACGCACTCGGGCGTCAGGTCGAAACCGTCGTAAACGGAATGAAGGAGGGCCACCAAGAGAAGCAGATTAACGTGTCGGGCCTGCCGAGTGGCAGGTACTTCCTACGGCTTCGGGCCAGAGGTGAAGTGCGCGTCGAACGCTTGACGGTGGTCCGATAGTCTGCAGGCGTCCAGCTAGTGGTCCGCATCTTCGCCGACTGAAGATGGGGGCGGACTGTCGGACGGACCTCTATCGAACCGGCGATGGGCTCGACGGCATCCTAAATACCGTTCAGGGAATCAGGGCCGAAGAGCTGGCGCGAGGCCTACTGTTCCGGCCCGGAGACACAACTGGCACCTTGACCGAAGACGAGGACACAGAATAGAGGCACCCGTGCTGCACGCCGCGAGCCCCCCGGCCCAGCTCCGAAACATGGATATGCTAGAGTTGGATCGAGGGGGTGGTCCCCTGCCTTAGCCTCACGTTCTGACGTGGGGGCACACTCGTCACCCCTTTCAAGGTCTGGGTCTGACGGCTATATTCGGCGTGTCTGTCGCCTTGTTTCTGGAGATTAGCCTTTGACTGATGGACGGTCCCGTCTTTGAGCGTTTTGCCGACAAGAGTCCGATGGCCGTGATCACCGCCATCCTTCTCGCTCGCGTGTTCGCTCCTGAGAAGCTCGACAACCTTTTTGAGAAGGCCTCGGAAGAGCAATACACGCAGGATCTGCTCTTTTCGACCGTGTTTGACCTGATGAACCGGGTCGTTTGCGCGATCGAGCCCTCGATGCATTCGGCCTACCAGTCCTCAGAGGAGATTGATGTCTCCTCAACGACGATCTACGACAAACTGAGCGCCCTTGAGACAGGGGTCTGCGCCGAACTGGTTCGATATAGTGGGAGGCAACTCGCGCCCATAGCAGGCGCACTCGAAAGCGAAGGACCAGGCGAGAAGCACACGTGGTTGGAAGGCTACCGGACAAAGGTTCTCGACGGCAGTTGCATTGGGGCGACCGAGCACCGAATTGGGGAACTTCGCGAGACGTCGGCCGCCCCCCCTTCCAGGCAAGGCACTGGCGGTTCTGGACCCGGAGGCCGGGCTTATTACCGACTTTTTTCCTTGCGAGGACGGGCATGCCCAAGAGCGCCGACTGCTCGGGAGGGTGCTCGGGCGAATCGAACCGGGAGAGCTTTGGATCGCAGACCGCAATTTTGCGACGCGGGGGTTTTTATGGGGCATCCAGGAGCGAGAAGCGTGCTTTCTGATTCGAGAGCATGGGAATTTGCCGTGGGCCCCAGCGGGGCGGGAGGAGGAGGTCGGTCGGGTAGAGAATGGCATGCTCTACCGGCAGACTGTCAGCATCGAGCCTCCTTGTGGGCAGGAAGCAGATTGTGGGCAGGAAGCAGAAAAGCAGACCGCGGAGGAAGATTCGAAGCTCCAAGCGCGGCGGGTGCGCCTTGTGCTCGACGAGCCGACCCGAGACGGAGAGACCGAGATTGTTGTGCTCACAAGCCTCCCCGCGTCAGACGTTTCTGCAGAGCAGGTGGCAGCTCTCTACCGGAAGCGCTGGACAATTGAACGGGCGTTCCAGGAGCTTTCAGATCACCTGGAGGCTGAGATCTCAGCGCTTGGATACCCGAAAGCGGCGCTGTTTGGCTTCGCGGTCGGGTTTGTCAGCTATAATGTACTGTCGGTTTTAAAGTCTTCTCTGGCAAGTGTCTACGGCCAGAAGACCGTCGAACAGGAGGTCTCAGGGTACTACATTGCTGGAGAAATTGCCAGGACACGCGAGGGACCTGATTTCCGATATAGAGCCGTTTTCCTGATCCTGTAGTGCTTTTCCTGCGCGG
>NZ_JBDGQQ010000137.1:0-6004 GCF_042218895.1 Salinibacter sp.
GGCTCCAGACCGAGTCTGGAGCGACGATGGAGTTCGTTCCTGACGGCCGGAGACGGAGAAACGTGACATTCACCTCTTTTCTAGGGGCAGGGGTAGAACCTCTATTCGTCGTCTGTCTCGCGGCTCAGCCGATGGGCCTGCCGGGTCGGCTCAGGGACTTTGTACCGCGGGCTGCAGTCGAGCATCAAGGCCGCGGCATCGTCGAGCGTGCAGCGGTGGCCCACGCTCACGTAGACCGGGTTCACGTCCGTCCGGGTGCGGAGCACCGTGCCCACGGTCTCGCCGTCGTCGACCAGAGGTGTGCGACTGCTCTTCTCGGTCCCGAGCTCTCCCTGTGGCTCCCCCACGAGAATGGACTTCGCCACGCCAATGGTGGGCGCATCCAGAAGCACGCCAAGATGACAGGCCAGCCCGAACCGACGCGGATGGGCGTATCCGTGGCTGTCGCTCACGAACACGTCTGGCGTGGCGCCGAGCTGTTCGAGCGCTGGAAGCACAGCGGGCATCTCGCGGAAGCTGAGCAGCCCGGGCACGTACGGGAACGGGACCTCGCAACGATGCACGGCCCGGTCAATAACCGTAAGGCCGAACCGCCGAAGAACGGCGATGGCGGCCTGGGCGGTATCGTCGCGCACGCTCACATCCACCCCAGCGATCGTCTCGACCGTGTCTGGGAGGGGCGTCTCCGTGACCTCCGACGCCAGCCGTCGCTGGATGCGCTTGGCCTCGTCGGGGGACACGTCCCAGGGATGCTCAAACTGGAGGGAGAGGTCCATGGTGCGTGGCGTTTCATCGGCGCGAGCAATGCATTCCATAATGTAAGTATTGCCAGCCCCGAACGAAACTACCCCCACGCTCCTCTGTGCTCTCGCACGTGAAGCTGGCGCGGTCAAGTTTCGGTGAATCGAGGCGAAAAGGAATCCTGACTACATTGCGAGCATTAGTAGATGATCCCAAACAGGGCGGGTTGGCTCCGATTCTGGGTCCATAGCTCAGCCGGTTAGAGCGCTACGTTGACATCGTAGAGGTCAGTGGTTCGAGTCCACTTGGACCCACTGCTGCCGCTCTCAGGAGGCCTCCTGGGGCGGTTTTTTTGTTGATGGGTTCTTTGTGTGCCACCTGGCTAACTTCCTATCCGCCTCATGCCCGAAATTGCCGATAAGACGATCGAGATCACCCTTCCGGATGGCTCTACGCAGACCCATCCGGCGGGCACCACGGGCCGCGAGATCGCCGAGAGCATCGGCGCCGGCCTCGCCCGCGACGCGCTGGCCATCAAGGTGAACGGGGAGGTGCGCGATTTGGGCCGCCCCATCACGGAGGACGCCGAGGTCGAAATCCTCACGTGGGACGACGAGGAGGGCAAGGAGACCTTCTGGCACTCCTCGGCCCACCTCATGGCCGAGGCCCTGCAAGAGCTCTACCCGGAGGTCAAGTTCACGATCGGCCCGCCCATCGACCAGGGGTTCTATTACGACGTGGATCTGGGCGACCGGTCGTTGTCCGCCGACGAGCTGGAGGAGATTGAGGAGAAGATGCTCGAGCTTGCCCGGCGCGACGCGGAATACGAGCGGTACGAGGTGTCGAAGGACGACGCGATTCGGTACTACGAAGAGGAAGGAAACGAGTACAAGCTGGAGCTGATCGAAGACCTGGAGGAGGGGGAAATCTCGTTTTACGAGCAGGGCGAGTTTACCGACCTCTGCCGCGGCCCACACATCCCGTCCACCGGCCGTATTAAGGCGCCGAAGCTCCTGTCGGTGGCCGGGGCGTACTGGCGCGGCGACGAGAGCAATCCGCAGCTCACCCGCATCTACGGCATTAGCTTCCCGAAGCAGAAGCTCCTGGAGGACTTCCTGGAGCGGCGCCGCCTGGCGAAGGAGCGAGACCATCGCAAACTGGGCAAGGAACTGGACCTCTTTACGTTCGACACCGAGACGGTAGGGCCGGGCCTGCCCATGTGGCTGCCGAAGGGCACCGTCCTGCGCGAGACGCTCCGCGACTTCCTGCGCGAGGAGCAGGTGAAGCAAGGCTACGAGCCCGTGTGCACCCCGCACATCGGGCGGCTCGACCTCTACCGCACCAGCGGGCACTACCCCCACTACGAGGAGGATCAGTTTCCGCCGATGGTAACGGGCCAGAAGGAGGACGGAGACGAAGAGGACGGCTACCTCCTCAAGCCGATGAACTGCCCGCACCACGTCAAGATCTACCAGAACGACCACCATTCGTATCGCGACCTGCCGGTGCGGCTGGCCGAGTTCGGCACCGTTTATCGTCAGGAGCAGACCGGCGAGCTCGGCGGCCTCACCCGGGTGCGGGGCTTCACGCAGGACGACGCTCACATCTTCTGCACGCCCGAGCAGGTGAAGGGCGAGTTCATCGACGTCATCGACCTGACCCTGAAGGTGCTCGACGCCCTCGATTTCGAGGAGTTCGAGGCGCAGATCTCGCTTCGCGACCCTGAGGACACCGAGAAGTACGTAGGCCGCGAGGCGCTCTGGGACCAGGCCGAGCAGGATATCCGCGAGGCGGTGGCCGAGACGGATCTCGACGCCCACGAGGAGCCGGGCGAGGCCGCCTTCTACGGGCCAAAGCTCGACTTCATGGTCGAGGACGCGCTGGGCCGCGCCTGGCAGCTCGGTACCATCCAGGTCGACTACAACCTGCCGGAGCGCTTCGAGCTGACCTACGTCGACGAGAACGATGAGCGGAGGCGGCCGGTCATGATTCACCGCGCGCCGTTCGGCTCGCTGGAGCGCTTTATCGGCGTGCTCATCGAGCACTGCGGGGGCAATTTCCCGACGTGGCTTGCGCCGGTGCAGGTGCAGATCATCCCCGTCGGCGATGACTTCGTCGAGTACGCCGAGGAGGTGGCGGCGACGCTCCGACAGGAGGACGTGCGCGCCCGGATCGACACCTCCGACGAGACAGTGGGCTACAAGATCCGCGAGGCCGAGACGCAAAAGATTCCGTACATGCTTGTCGTGGGCGGGGACGAGGAAGAAGACGGCACCGTGTCGGTCCGCTCGCACGACGCGGGACAGCAGGGCACCGTTCCGGTCGACGCCTTCGTCGAAGATCTCCGTCCCCAACTCCATCCGACTCTCGACTAGTCCCGTGGGGGCTGCGCTCGGCCCGTCTCCTGTTCGTTCTTCCTTCACGGAAACCTCACAGGAGTCTCCACGTGTGTACACCCCACCGCGAAGGTGGGGTCCTCAGACTCCTACCGGAGCATCGCTTCTGTTCACTGGTATTTCTCCAAAAACCCACAGACTAGCTATCGCTGATCTCGACAAGGTTCGTGCAAATAAGGAAATCAGTGCCGATGAGGTCCGTGTCGTTGAGCCCGACGGGGACCACGAGGTTCTCCCGTTCGAGGAGGCACTAGAACGAGCCCGCGAGTACGACCTCGATCTCGTCGAGGTTGCCCCGGATGCCGATCCGCCCGTTTGCAAGGTGCTCGACTACGGCAAGTACCGCTACGAAAAGCAGAAGGAAGAGCAGCGGCGCCGGAAGAAGTCGAAGTCCATGGAGATGAAGGAGCTTCGCTTCCGGCCCCAGACCGAGGAGCACGACTTCAACTTCAAGGCGGACCACGCCCGTGAGTTCTTGGAAGACGGCAACAAGGTGAAGGCGTACGTCCAGTTTCGAGGGCGCGACATCGTCTACAAGGACCAGGGGATGGACCTACTGCGTCGGCTGATCGAGGAGCTTCAGGACGTGGCCCGCATCGATCAGTCGCCGGAGATGGAAGGGCGCCGTATGGTTACCATCCTGGCCCCTCATAAGAACAAGTAACGGCGCCTTTCTCGCTCACGTTTGGGATCAACGGCACGCCCCCCGTTCGTACCCCCGGTGTGTCTCTAGGGGTCCCCTGTTATACTTTTTGTGGAATCCGTGCGGACGGGAACGCATCGACAAACGTGCCATACAGCACCGTCCGACCTTTTGTGCTCTATGAACGAAGCTTCCTAGGGTGTTCTGTTATGCCTAAGATGAAGTCTCACAGCGGCGCCAAGAAGCGCTTCAAGAAGACCGGCAACGGGAAGGTGAAGCGCAAGAAGGCCAACAAGGGGCATCTGCTCACCAAGAAGAATCAGAAGCGCAAGCGCCAGCTGCGCAAGAGCGTCGTTGTCGAGGACAAGGCGAATCGGGAGCGAATTAAGCGAATGCTCTCAACGTAGTCGGACGTTCGGCGGGTAACCGCCTTCCGGTGGAGGATCTCGCCAGAGGCCTCCCATCTGTTGTCTTCTGGTTCCTCACGGGTCCGGAGACCTGCTCTCTGACAGGCCTTCTCCTGGGGCCTTCCTTTCGCGTTCCTCAGAAATCAGTTCCTCGCTTTCATGCCACGTGCTACCAACAAGCCAGCGACCCGTCGTCGGCGAAAGAAGATTTTGAACAAGGCGAAGGGGTACTGGGGCCGACGGAGCAATACGTACAAGGTTGCCAAGCACGCGGTTGAGAAGGGCCTGCAGTACGCGTACCGCGATCGTCGCCAGAAGAAGCGACGGTTCCGGCGGCTGTGGATCACCCGCATCAACGCCGCGACCCGTCAGCACGACGTGAGCTATTCCCAGTTCATGGGTCAGTACCGCAAGTCGGACCTGGACATGAACCGGAAGGTGCTTGCCGACCTGGCCGTTCACGACCCGGACGCCTTCGAGCAGATCGTGGACCACGTGATGGAGTAAGTGATGCGTGACGCGTGACACGTGAAGAGTAATACGTGGCACGTGAGAGGAAAACATCACGCATCACTCCTCACGTTTCACTCCCCACCAGCTGTCCTGCTCCGATGTCGTTGATCTCTACGACGTTTCGATTTGCCTTTGCGTTTTCGACCGCACGAATCCCGCAGGGGCGTTGAACGTCGACCGCCGACATTGCCGGTGATTTCGTCCCGCCCCTGCCCTGCAGGCTCGGCGGGATTTTTTACTGGACCGGGTGCCCGCCGCTCTCCCGGCATGGCTCGGAGTTGGGTCCCTCGCACGCCCAATCCACAACGCTTACCTCGAACCGCTCTTCCCATGCCCGACCAAATTGACGAACTCCGCGATCAGATCGAGGCCGAATCGATTGAGAGCGAAGAGGAGGCCGAGGCGTTCCGTATCAAGTACCTCGGCCGCAACCAAGGGGCCATCCCGGATCTGTTCGACCAGATCGGCGACCTGCCCCCCGAGGAGCGGCCCGAGTTTGGGAAACGGCTCAACGCGCTGAAGGACCGCGCGCAGGAGCGGCTCGACGAGGCAAAGACACGCCTCAAGCGCGAGGAGCAGGCGGGCGGGCCGGACATCGACCTCACGCTGCCGGGGCGACGGGGCTTCCACGGCTCGACCCACCCACTCACGCAGACGCTTGACGAGATCCTGCGCATTCTGCGCGGGCTCGGCTTCTCCACCTACGAGGGTCCGGAGATCGAGACGGACTGGCACAACTTCTCGGCCCTCAACTTTCCGCCGGACCATCCAGCGCGGGACATGCAGGACACCTTCTTTCTGAAGGACGCGCCGGAGGGCGAGAAGCCGCGCGTGCTCCGCACTCACACCTCGCCCGGCCAGATCCGGATCATGGAGAACCACGCCCCGCCCATCCGGGTGGCGGTGCCGGGGCGCGTGTACCGGAACGAGGCGATCTCGTACAAGTCGTTCTGCCTCTTCCACCAGGTGGAGCTACTGTACGTGGACGAGGGCGTGACGATGGCGCAGCTCAAGCAGGCGCTCTACAGCCTCGCCCGCGCCCTCTTCGGCGAGGACGTCACCCTCCGCTTCCGTCCCAGCTACTTCCCGTTTACGGAGCCGAGCGCCGAGGTGGACGTGTGGTGGGCGGACGAAGACGACGAGGACGACGGCCAGTGGATGGAGATCCTGGGCTGCGGCATGGTGCACCCGAACGTCTTCGAGGCCGTCGACGTGGACCCGGAGCAGTACACCGGCTACGCGGTGGGCATGGGCGTGGAGCGGATGGCGATGCTCCGCCACGGCATCGATGACATCCGGATCTT